>JBKOVW010000013.1:0-6759 GCA_046724095.1 Actinomycetota bacterium
CGCAAGCGCGAGCCCGCGCGCCGTGGAAAGGCCGATGCGCACACCGGTGAAGCTCCCGGGCCCGATCCCGACGGCCAGCGCGTCGATGTCGCGCGTGTGCATGCCCGCCTGGCGGAGCAGCGCGTCGACGTCCTCGAGCAATGTCACCGCGCGCGAGCTGCGCTCGCCCAGCGCCTCGCCGTCGGAGACGAGGGTGCTCGTGGCGACGTCAGTCGCCGTGTCGAACGCCAGGATCAACATCGCGCTCAATCGTGACAAGCCGCGTCCCGCCGTCGCCGTGCTGGAGGCGAACCGCGACGCGCGCCGGGGGTAGGACGCCGACGCCCGCCTCCGGCCATTCGACGAAGACGATCGCGTCGTCGAAGTACGGCTCGAGGTCCCCCCAATCCGCCGCGGAGACATCGCGGAAGCGGAAGAGGTCGAGGTGCGAGACGTCGACGCGTCCGTGATAGCGGTGGGCGATCGTGAAGGTCGGGCTCGTCACCGGTTCCTCGACGCCGAGCGCGCGGCACGCGCCGCGCACGAACGTGGTCTTCCCCGAGCCGAGCTCGCCGGAGACGGTGACGACGTCGCCCGGCGCCAGCTCATCCACGAGCTGCGCGGCCAGCTCCTCCGTCTCCTCGGGGGACCGAGTTTCGGTCAGAAGAGGCCGAGCTGGACGGCCGGCTCGGCCGTTGCCGGCGTGAGGAAGACCGGCTCGGGCGGCGGCGCGACCTCGCGGCCGAGCAGCTCCGGGATACGCGCGAAGTCGGACTTCAGCACCTCGAGCATGCGCGGCGTGTAGAGGGCGGCCGCTGGGTGGTAGATCGGGTACAGCAGCACACGGCGTCCGCCGAGCGTCGTTTCCTGCTCCTGCCCGTGCACCCGCGTGATGCCGGTCGGCCGGCCGGAGAGCAGCTTCGTCGCGAAGTTGCCGAGCGTGGCGACGACCCGGGGCTGGATCAGCTCGATCTGCTTCCACAGATGCCCTTCGCACGCCTCGATCTCGTCGGGCATCGGGTCGCGGTTGCCGGGAGGGCGGCATTTGACGGTGTTACACACATAGACGTCCGCGCGTGTCAGGCCGATTCCGGCGAGCAGCTGGTCGAGGAGCTTCCCTGCTGCGCCGACGAACGGGATCCCCTGCTTGTCCTCGTGGAAGCCGGGCGCCTCGCCGACGAACATCAGGTCGGCGGCGGGATCTCCCGAGCCGAAGACGACCTGGGTGCGCCCGCCCGCGAGCGCGCAGCGCGTGCAGCCGGCGACCTCCTCGCCATACGCGTAGAGGTCAGTGGCCGCAGCCACAGCTCCCGCCGCAACAGCCGCCGCCACCACCCATAGCGCCGGTCTGCCCGGCGGTGCCGATCATCGCGAACGTCGAGAGCTGGCGCGAGACTTTCGTCGTCCCGCACTCCGGACACGAGACCTGCTCGTCGCCCCGGACCAGCTCCTCGAAGTGCTCCTCGCACTTCATGCAGACGTACTCGTACATCGGCATCGCCCCGGGAGTTTAGGCCTGGGACCGGACCGCGTGCGGAAGTGGGCTAATAGCGCGTAGAAACGCGCCGGCCGCCGAGCGTGCCGGTGATCTTCCCGTTCTTCGCAACCTTCAGCGTGCCGGCCACCGCGGCCGAGCCGGAGACCTTGACCGTCCCCTTGAACGTGGATGGCGGGCCGACGTCGACCAGCGTCAGCTTGCCGCTGACGAGGACGCCTGGCGCCGCGCTGTACCGCGTCAGCGCGAAGGAATCGCCGCTCTTGGTCGTCGCGAGCTTGCCGCCGTAGAGCCCGCGGGCCGCGCGCGGCAGGAAGAACCACCACGTGGCCTCTGCCTCGCGGAGCGTCTGACCGACGACCCTGAGCGTCGACGCGGCAGCCGGACGAGCCGGCCGCTTCGGAAAGACCTTGACGAGCTTCGCGACCGGCTGCACGCGCCTCGCGCACTGCGCCTCGGTCGGGGCGTTCAACGTTCCGAGAATCCACTGGCGGACGTAGTTCTGCGAGCACCCGGAGAAGTCGGCGGTGGTGACGCTGTGCCCCACGCCGGGGACGACGAGCAGCTGGCCGTGTGGGAACAGCTTGTACACCTTCTCGGCGTTTGCGACCGGCGTCCGCAGGTCGAAGCCGCCGTCGACGGCGATCATCGGGACGTCGGGCATCGCGTTACCGGCGAGCGGGGTGTTTCCCGCCGGTGTCGGCCACTGCTCGCAGAAATAGGCCGTTCCGATCTTGGCTGCCCAGTTCCCGAACGGCCCGAGCGCGCCGGGCGGAAGGTTCGCGATCGCCGTATCGATCGCCGCGCGCCGGCTCGCGGGCGGCGTCGCCGGCGCCCAGGGGAAGCGCCCGTCGGCGCAGTTCGTCGCGGCGTTGAGGCCGAAGCTCAAGTCCTGCGCGGACAGCTCGTTGCTCTGGAGGTCGAAGTCGTAGACTCGCAGCAGCGGTCGCGGATTGCCGTGCAGCGCCGCGTGCACCGCGGCCGGCGCTTCGGCCGCGAGCCCCGGCGTCAGGTCGGCGTCGATCATCATCGAGAGGAGCTCTTCGCCGTTCATGACGACCGTCTTCGCCTTGCCGTTGCTGCCAATGATCTTCCCGCGGAGCGGCTTCGACTCGATCCTGTTCGCGAGCAGCGTGACCTCTCCCGCATAGTTCGGCGTCGCGCCTTTGCAAATGCCGTTCGCGCAGAACCTGGCGAGCGTTCCCGGCATTTCCTGGAGCACGTTCTGGTCGAACGGATCCGGGTCTTCCGTCGGGACGACCGAGTCGAGCGCGACGCGGTCGACGTGCGCCGGGTAGCCCATCGCGTACGCAAGCGCGAGCTTCGTGCCGTACGAGACTCCGTACAGCCCGATCTTGTCGACGCCGAGCGCGACGCGGACGGCTTCCATGTCGTCGGCGTGGTCGCGCGTCGAGTAGAAGACGCGCGTCGGGCCGATCGTGTTGGCGCAATCGGCCGCAAGCCGCGCCTCGACCTCGACGCTGCCGGTGACGGTCTTCTGCAGCGGCGGGCAGTTGATCAGGCCCGACTGGCCGGTACCGCGGTTGTCGAAGGCGACGAGCGTGTAGCCGGGGAACATGTACTGCATCAGCTCCCGGTTGAAGCCGGGCCCGAGGTCGAACGAACCGGCGGAGCCCTGGCCCGGCCCGCCCGCGATCAGGAACATGACGCCGCGCGCGGTGCCTACGGCCGGCAGCACCTCGACGTGAAGGTTGATCGTCCCGGGCGTCCCGCCGGCGCGGTCGAGCGGCACGCCGACCGTTCCGCACTGCACGCCGGACTTCCCGGCGCAGGGCGAGAGCCCGATCGCTGCCCGCGCCTGGCCGGCGCCGGCGAGCAGCGCGACCGCGGCTGCAACGAGGACGAGACGGCGACCCACGAGGGACGCCAGGGTACCAGTGCCCGTGTACCCTGTCGTTGCCCGGTATCCGTTAGGGAACTGGAGCATCACACGTGTTCGACAGCGTTACCGTCATCGGATCCGGCCGGGTCGGCTCGGCGGTCGCGGCGCGCCTGCGCGAGCGCGGCGTCGAGGTCGGCACCGACGGCGGCCTGATCGTCATCTGCGTCCCTGACGACGCCATCGCCGAGGTAGCCGCCGGCCTCGACGTCGGGCCCTGGGTCGCGCACGTCTCTGGTGCGACGTCGCTCGCCTCGCTCGAGCCGCACCGGCGGCGGTTCTCCCTCCATCCGCTCCAGACGTTCACACTTGCGCGCGGGCCCGAGCAGCTCGACGGGGCCTGGGGCGCGGTCACGGCCGAGAGCGACGAGGCTCGCGCGACCGCGCGCTGGCTCGCCGAGACGCTCGGCCTGCGGCCGTTCGACCTGGACGACGCTGCGCGTCCGCTCTACCACGCCGGTGCGGCGATCGCGTCCAACTACCTGGTTACGTTGCACGAGGTCGCATCGGATCTCTTCCGCGCCGCGGGGGCACCGCCGCAGGCGCTCGTCCCGCTGATGCAGCGGACGATCGAGAACGGCTTCGAGCTCACCGGCCCGATCGAGCGCGGCGACTGGGAGACGGTCGAAGCACACCGCCGCGCGATCCGTGCGGCACGGCCGGACCTCGAGCCCCTGTACGACGTGCTCGCGGAGGCAACGGCGCGGTGAAGGTCGTCCGCACGACAACCGAGCTTCGGCTCGCGCTGCAGGACGGGCGGCGAGGGCTCGTCCCGACGATGGGGGCGTTCCACGAAGGCCACCTGTCGCTGATGCGCGCGGCGCGGGCGGAGTGCGAGCAAGTCGTCGTCTCGCTCTTCGTCAATCCCACGCAGTTCGGCGCGCACGACGACCTCGGCGACTACCCACGTGACGAGGAGCGCGACGCCCGCCTGGCGGAGGAGGCCGGCGTGGACGTGATGTTCGTGCCCTCACCGGAACAGATGTACCCGCAGGGATTCGACACGTGGGTCGACGTCTACGCCGCGGGCGGCGAAGCGCGCGCGCGTCCCGGGCACTTCCGCGGCGTCGCGACCGTGTGCCTGAAGTTGTTCAACCTCGTGCGCCCGGACATTGCGTTCTTCGGCCAGAAGGACGCCCAGCAGGTTGCAGTCCTGCGCCGCATGGTGCGCGATCTGAACGTCGGGGTGCACATCCGCGTGCTACCCACCGTGCGCGACGCCGACGGCCTCGCCCTGTCGTCGCGGAACGCTTATCTGACCGAAGCCGAGCGGGAGCAGGCGCTCGGCCTGCCGCGCGCGCTCGAAGCCGGCCGAACCGCGGACGACCCGGTCGCGGCTGCACGCGCCGCGCTGAACGGGCTCGAGGCGGAATACGTCGAGCTCTTGGAGGTCGACGGGGCGAAGCTGCTCACCGCGGCTGCGCGTGTCGGCTCGACGCGGTTGATCGACAACGTCGTCGTGGAAGGAGAGCTGGCATGAAGCCCGGCAAGCTGACGCTGCCCGAGCTCGCTGCGATGAAGTCGCGCGGCGAGAAGATCGTGATGGTCACCGCATACGACGCACCGGGAGCGCGTCTGGCGGAGGAGGCGGGAATCGAGATCTTGCTCGTCGGCGACACCGCCGGAATGGTCGTGCTCGGACACGAGGGAACCGTGCCCGTGACGATGGACGAGATGCTGTTCCTCACCCGCACCGTCGCACGCACCGCCACGCGGCCGCTCGTCGTCGGTGATATGCCGTTCGGCAGCTACCACGTGTCGGACGAGGACGCCGTGCGGAACGCGATCCGCTTCATCAAGGAGGCGGACGCGGACGTGGTCAAGCTCGAGGGCGCAGGCCCGTCGCTCTCGCGCGTGCGCGCGATCGTGTCGGCCGGTATCGGCGTGATGGGCCACGTCGGACTGACCCCGCAGTCGGAGACGATCCTCGGCGGCTTCAAGACGCAAGGGCGAACCGCGTCGAAGGCGCGTCAGCTCCTGGCGGACGCGCTCGCGCTCGAGGCAGCCGGCTGCTTCGCCGTCGTGCTCGAGGCGGTGCCGGTTCCCGTCGCAGCACGGATCACCGAAGCGCTCACCGTGCCGACGATCGGCATCGGCGCCGGCGCCGCATGCGACGGGCAGGTCCTCGTGTACCACGACCTCCTCGGGCTGACCGAGGGCCGCGCCCCGCGGTTCGTCAGGCGCTACGCGAACCTCGCCGAGGAGATCCGCGGCGCGCTCAGGACCTACGCGGACGAGGTGCGCAGCGGCGCGTATCCGGCGGAGGAGCACACGTACTCGATGCCGGAGGAAGAGTTCGAGCTCTTCTCAGAGACCGCGAGCGGTGCCTCAGAAATGTCTGCCGCTATCGAACAGCGGGTCGACCGGTCGGTTCAGACGGACACGCGCGCAGAGCGCGCACGTCCTGAAGACGGCACCGCGAGCGGTGCCTCAGAGCGCGTAGAGAACGCTCACCGCGAGAGCTAGCGCGGCGGCGATCCCCGCTGTGAAGGCCACGCCGGCGAGGGAGCGTCCCCACGCCCAGCCGTGCACCGTGCGCACGCCGATCGCGAACAACGCCAGCGCCCACACGACGAAGCCGTAGAAGATCCAGGCCGTGGCGGCCCCTGCCCCTTGCCCGTCCGCGCCGCCGGTGCGGAAGAGATCCCCGCCGTAGACGGCGATGCGGATCGGCCAGTAGACGAAGAGTGCGAGCGCGATCGGGGCGGCCGCGAACGCGAGCACGTGTCGCGCGCGCCGAAAGCTGCCGCGGCTGCCGAGCTTCCGGAGCGCGACGTGCGACACCTTTCCGAGCACGTAGTAGAGGACGAAGCCGTACAGGCCGCCCGCGAGGAACGCCCAGACCGCCGCGAGCGTGCCGTCGATTTCGAAGTCGTCGAGCAGGTAGCTGGCGACGCTCGTGGCCAGGATCCCCGAGATGCCCGCGAGCCAGACGAGGGCGCCGGCGACGTCCTGGCGCGCCTCGGCCGCCTCGTCCGAGTCGTCACGCAGCGCGGCGAAGACCGAGCGTGGCGCGAAGAGCACGAGCAGCGCCCGCAGGAACCACGCCTTGTCGCTGTCTGCGCCGCTACGCGGCGTCGCCTGCGACGCCGCCTCAGAGGAGGTGCGGGCTATGCCGGCGCCTCCGATGAATCCGCGTGTAGGAAACCTGCCAACTCGGCCTGCCTATGCAGCCGCCACTTGCGCCTTCGGCAGCACGTGGCGCAGAAAGGCGCCCGTGAATGACTCCTCCACTTCGGCCACTTCTTCAGGCGTCCCGGTGGCGACGATCTCGCCGCCGGCCTCCCCACCCTCGGGCCCGAGGTCGATGATCCAGTCGGCCTGCTTGATCACGTCGAGGTTGTGCTCGATCACGAGCACCGTGTTGCCGGCGTCGACCAGCCGC
>JBKOVW010000006.1:0-5613 GCA_046724095.1 Actinomycetota bacterium
ACGCGTTTCCGGGCGGCGAGTCGCTCGACGACGCAGCGCGCCGCTACGCGGACGCGTACGAACAGCTGCTGCAGCGTCGGGAGTCGACGATCCTCGTCGTCACGCACGAGATCCCGCTGCGCTACGCGATCAATGCCGCGGACGGATCCGACGACCTCGACGGCCCAACGCACCAGTTGGCAAACGCAACGCCGTATCTGTTGGACGAGGCCGCACTCGGTCGAGCAGTTGCTCGCATAAGAGAATTAACGCCGCGAACGCCGGCTTAGCCGGCGTTCGCCGAAAACGCCGTCCGGCAGCAGAAACCGCGGAAAACCATCATGGCCGCGAAGCGGCCGGGTTTTCCGCGGCAATGCGGGCGACAGGACTCGAACCTGTAAGGAGCGTAAGCCCCACTGGGACCTAAACCCAGCGCGTTTGCCAGTTCCGCCACGCCCGCGCGGCCCCTTGCAGGGTAGACCGTGCTGGACGCGAAGCGTACGATCTCTCCCGCCAGGTTTGATGAAACGTGTAGGAATCTTCGCCCTCTTCTTGCTTGCGGCCGGTGTTGCTGCTGCCGCCGCGGCCGAAGACCATGCGGCTGCGCCCACCGCTGCGCGCTGCGGGGGCCAGACGTGGCGGTTGAAGACGTTCAGCGACCTGCGGCGGAAGAGGGTCAGTGTGAGGCCGCAATCCACGACCATCGGCGCAATTCGCGAACGTAAGGGACCCGGACGTCCGCCGCCGGTGACCCGACGGGCAACCCCGTACCAGTTGCACACGTGGGAAGTTCCCGCGCAGGTCACTGCCTTTCGACTCGACGGGACGCGATCGGTGCGGCTGGTGCTGTACGACCACGACGCATACATCAATGCCGTCATCCCGTCGCCAACCTGTCTGACGTCGCGTACGCGCGAGCGAGCCAGCATCATCGCCGCGTGGCACTTCTTCGTCGACAAATGCGGCCGGGCGTCATCGGACTGGCAATCGCTGGGCGCGATCTTCTTCGTGCGTGGGGTCGGTTTCTGGGGCCCCAGGACCCCGCAGCGCGGCGGCGCGCCGAACGGCGCCGAGCTACATCCGGTAACGGGCCTCAGGATCGTCGCGGGCTGCTAGGCGGCCCTCTTCCAGATCCTCGTGGGGTACCGGGCGGCCGTCGCCGGACGCTGCCGGGAACTGCAGCCAGAACGTCGACCCTGCCCCCGCCTCGCTCTCGAAGCCGATCTCGCCCCCATGCGCCTCGACGATCTGTCGCGCGAGGACAAGCCCGAGCCCGGTGCCGCTGATCCCGCGCTCCCGTCCGGCGTCGCCGCGGAAGAACTTCGTGAAGATGCGCTGCTGTTGATCGCCGGGGATTCCGAGGCCCTGGTCCCGCACCCAGATCCACGCCTCGTCGCCGACGAGCGAGGCGCTGACGTCGACGACGCCGCCCTCCGGTGAGTACTTGATCGCGTTCGAGAGGAGATTTCCGATCACCTGAGCGAGGCGGTCGCGGTCGCCGTAGACGACGAGAGCGTCCTCCGCCGGATCGAGATGGAGCTTGTGGTGCGCGCTCTGGGCGGAGTAGAGCATCACCTGCGCTGCGAGCAGGTCGTTCAGGTCGGTCTCTTCTAGCCTGAGCTCGATCGTGCCCTGCTCGATTCGCTGGATGTCGAGCAGGTCGTTCAGCAGCTCGGCGAGCCGGCGCGCCTCGGTCCGGATCACCTCCAGATAGCGCCTCATCTCCTCCGGCGGCAGCTCACGGTCGAGCATCAGCGACGAGAACCCGAGCACGCTCGCGAGCGGCGTCCGGAGCTCGTGGGAGACGTTGCTGACGAGCTCGCTCTTCGTCTGCTCGCTCTCGACGAGCGTCCGGTTGCGCTCCTCGAGGTCGGCGAGCGTGCGCTCGAGCGACGCCGCCATCGTGTTGAAGGTGCGCTCGAGCCGGCCGACCTCGCCCGGACCATCCGTGCGCAGTCGACCGGAGAAGTCGCCGCCGGCGATCTGCTCCGCAGTGTCGGCGGCCGAGCGGACGGGGGCCACCACGGCGCGGTTCACGTAGCTCGCGCCGAGCAGGATCAGCAACAACGCGACGCCCAGGCCGATGCCCCCGACGACGAGAGCGTGCTCAGCTGTCGTGTGCGCGGCCTTCGCACGGGTGTTGCCAAGCGCGGTCTCGGTCCTGACGAATGTGGCGAACTGCTTCCGGATCGCCTCGGTCTGCACTGCGCCTCGCGGGATGTCCTGCTGGACGATCGGCCCAACGAGGTTCGGGTTGCGCTGCATGAATCTGACGAGCGGGCGCGAGTAGTTATCGAGGTACTCGTTGATTGAGGCCCGGATGTTCATTGCGCGCTTGTGCTGCTTCGGGTTGTCCGCGGTGAGCGCCAGCAGGTTCCGGATTGCAGACGGGTAACGTGCTTGCGCCCGCGTCCACGGCCGCAGGTATTTCGGATTCTGGATGAGCGCGTAGCCGCGCATGCCGGTCTCGAGATCGATGACGAGCGTCTGCAGCTCGTTCGCGGACGCAATGACCTGCTGCGAGTGGTTCGCCTCGAGCGAGCGCTGCCGCAGACCGGTGATGGCCAGAGAGAGGATCAGGAAGACGAGGGCGAGGCCGAGCCCCACCAACACCGCAGAGAGGACGATCCGGGTCACGAGCCCCGACCGTGCCCACCATCCTCCGAGCTCTTCGTTGTTCGTTGCTGCGCCTGTGGCGCGCGGGGGCACGCTCATGCTTTGTCCGCGAGCACCTCCTCCACCGCAGCGGCGATTCGCTCGGGCTCAAACGGCTTGACCATCACGATGTCGGCGCCGGCGCGCAGGGCCTGCTCCCGGGTCGCCGGCTGGGCAGTGAGGACGATGACTCGCATGTCTGCCAACTCTTCTTCCTGCCGCAGCGCGCTCAAGACCTCGAGGCCGCTCAGCCGCGGCATCATCATGTCGAGGATCACGACGTCTGGTCGCACACTTCGTGCGAGCTCCAGCGATTCCTCGCCGTCGTCGGCCTCCACGAACTCGTACTGGCCCTCGAGGCTCACGCGGATCAACTCCCGAAGTGCCGGTTCGTCGTCGCAGATGAGCACGGTTGCTAGGGAACCGGCCATCCGCTCCATGGAAGCAGATCCCGGCTGAAACTCATAGAAGCCCGCCACACACTCAAGAAAGATGCCGGGCCGGCCGATTTCTGACGAGTGGCGGCGCACGACCTTCCTGATTTCGACCCACGCGTTCTCGAGCGCTCCGCCGAGGCGGCGTACCGCAAGGCGAGCGCGATCTTCACCGGCTGCGTCGCCGGCGGCGTCGTGCTCGGCGCGATGTTCGGCGCCACCCCGCTGACGCCGATCGGCGAGCACTGGCCGATCCCGCAGGCTTTCGGGTTCGCGACGATGCTGCTCGGCGCCCTGCTCGGCGGCGTCATCGGTTACGTCGTGGGCGACACGCGCTCGGCCCTCTGCCGCCTGCAAGGCCAGACGGCCCTCGCCCAGGTCGAGAGCGCGAAGCACGCGCGCGCGATGGCGGACGCCATGCGCGAGATCCACGAGATCCACGAGCAGATGCGCGAGCTCGCGAGCGTCGCGCCGGCCACCCCGGAGCCGCAGCCGCAGCCCGTAGCGCCGCCGCAGGCGGTGCCGCCCGACGCGACATCCGAGCCGTCGCCGTTCAACCTGCCCGCGCTGCCCGCACTGCGCGTCGCCACCGGCGGCGCACCGTCGGTCAAGCCGCCGCCCGTCACGCCGTCGTCCTGACGGGCCTAGGATGGGCCGCGTGCCCGACGAGCCCCAGACCGCGGAGCAGGACCTCGAGCCGCAGGAGTGTCCGCGCGGCCACGGCCCGATGCGCCTGCGCACACGCTGGGCGAACGCGCAATCGCGTCCCGGTCGCAAGGGCTCTCACGCCGAGCCGATCACCGAGTGGTTCTGCCCTCGCTGCGGCCGCACCGCTCCCGCTGCGTAAATGTCGATTCCTGCGGCCTGCCTTCGTCGTAAGGAGGTCAACGACCGAAGGAGGCCGAGATGAAGTACATGCTGCTCGTCTGCTGGGACGCGGACCGGATGAACGCCGAGCAGGAGCCGAAGCCGGGCGAGGCGGGTGACGACGAGAGCTTCCCCTGGCTCGACGACCTCCAGGCGCGCGGGCAGTGGGTGACCGGCGACCGGCTCGCGCCGCCGCGGCGCGCACGCGCGGTACGGGTGCGCGGCGGAAAGAAGGTCGTGACCGACGGCCCGTTCGCGGAGACGAAGGAGCTCGTCGGCGGCTTCGACATCATCGAGGCCGGAAGCCTGGACGAGGCAGTCGAGATCGCGGCCGCTCATCCGGTGGCCGAGATCGGGACGGTCGAGGTCAGGCCCTTCTGGGGCCAGTGAGCGTCGCCGACCCAGCGGCCCGGGACCACACGGCCTATTGCGCAGACCGCTCGTAAGTGGTCTAACTCAAAGTTGAACCGCCGGATCGACAGGAGGGTGGCGGCCCACCTTCCGTCGGTCCGGCGGTTCAGCGACGGGGCAGTCTGTCCTCCCCTGAACCCGTTGGCCAAAGGTATGACCAGGTGACACGCGTGCCTATGGCCGTTTGGGCGGTTTTGCGTGTGAAGATGTCCCCACATTGTGGTTCGCAATCGAGGCGAGCGGCATGGACCTGGCGAGGGCTACTACCCTGGACGTAGACGGTTTCAGGGGTACGCCGCTGTCCCCGGGAACCGTTCCGTGAGCCGGGAGGAGACGGGTTGGGCCGCCAACCCGGGCTACCGCCCGGCTCACCTCAAACTGTAGGCGCAGCGCGCCGTAGTGCCTGTGCGACACGCCTTGCCGACAGATCCGGCGTGCGCGAGCGAACCCTCTGGCCGCAGATAGCCCACCCGCGCGACGCCAGGCGAGACGCTAGATGCTGCGCGTGGCCACGCGCAATGGGTCCACCGGCCCATTCTGCTGTCGTGCGAAGCCCATCCCGAGGCTGGAAAACCACGCCGTGCCGTGCCGCGTACTCATGGTATGAGCACTTACCCAGAACAACATAGGCGCGGCTCCTCTCGCACGCGCTGGCTCGTTCTCGGGGCCGTTCTCACCGCAATCGTCGTCGCGGTCGTCCTCGTGGTTGTTTTTGCAACCGGAGGCGGATCGGGCGGCGTCGGCGGCTACTAGACGAACAGTCAAAGAAGGCCCGCGCACGCGCGGGCCTTCTTAGTCACGGCGCTCGGCCCCGGCCGATAATGAGAGCCGAGTGGCGGCCGGTCATCCGGCCGCGCAGGCCGGGACGATCGAGTCCGTGCGTTCTGGTGAAGCTGAGACAATCTGCGCGGCCTGCGGACACCGACGAAAGGAGACGGCATGGCACTCAACCGAGGGCGGCGCGGCGGAGTCGGAGGAATCAGCCTCGGCGGGATCCTGGTGATCATCGGGATCATCGTCGCGCTCATCTGGAGCTTCTTGCTGGGGCTCATCATCGCGTTGATCGGGCTGATCGCGTTCGGCGGCTTCGTCAGGGGACGGTGGTACTAGCGGCGACGCACGAGGGAGTGGCCCCGGGAGGAGTCGAACCTCCGCACACGGATTCGAAGTCCGTCGCTCTATCCGCTGAGCTACGGGGCCCGGCTCAGAGGGTGGCGGATGGGACTCGAACCCACGACCACCTGGACCACAACCAGGGGCTCTACCA
>JBKOVW010000076.1:0-12045 GCA_046724095.1 Actinomycetota bacterium
GGCGAACTCGTCGTCGTCGAGCGCGCCCGGCTTCTTGAGGATGCGCTCCGGGATCGAGAGCTTGCCGACGTCGTGCAGCAGCCCGCCGATCGCCAGGTCGCGCAGCCGTCCGGGTGCGAGACCCAGCTCCTCGGCCACCTGCACCGCGCGCATCGCGACCCGGCGCGTGTGCTCTTCCGTCGACTCGTCCTTGTCGGCCAGCAGCTGCGTGAGCGCGCGCACGCGCGCGCCGAGAAACGCCTCTTCCTGCGCGACGAGATCGCCGGCGCGCAGATCGCCGACGAGCGAGCGCGACTGCGCCGAGCGGAAGAGATCGACCGCGACGGTTGCGCCGACGGCGATGATCCCGACGAGCTCGAAGAGATGCCCCAGCCACCAGCCGAGCTCCATGTACGTCATCAGCAGCGCCGGTGGCAGCGCCGCCGTGAGCCAGGCGATCCCGATCACGACGACCATGTCGGCCGCGCGATGCGTCAGCGAGTAGGTCTTGAGGGCGCGGAGCAGCAGGACGCCGAACAGCGCGGCGCCGAGGACGAGCGCGACCCACGCGGGCGTGCTGCCGGGCGCCGGGACGCTCGGGACGACGTGCGGCACCGCCAGTCCGATCAGGCCGAGGAAGAAAACGGTGACGAGGCAGAACGCCTGCAGGGCGAGCAGCGGGCCCATGGTGCGCGGGCGGCGGAGCGGAGGCGCTGCCGACAGCGCGAGGACCGCAGCGCCGGCGGGGAGCGTGGCCGCACCGGTGAGGGAGATGACGCCGTTCATCCCGACGATCACGCCGGGCGTCGCAAGCCCGTGGATCGCGAGCAGCGCTGACATCACCGTGAACCCGGTGCCGATCAGGACCACGCGGCCGTCGTTGCGCCGGACGCCGACGATCGTCAGCGCCAGCGAGACGGCGGTCGCACACAGGGCGCTGACGCCGACACCGACGAAGTGCACGGCCATGCCGAACATGACCATGCGGTGGCCGAACGCGAGCAGCAGCCCGACAGGGAGGACGCCGCCGATGCCAAGCAAAAGTGCGAGCGGGACGATCCGCTCGCGGAGAAGCCGCCGCATAGGAGACACAATCGGCACGGACCGGGCGCCGTGCCTGCCCCGAACGGGGGAAGACTACGCCGCGCCGAAGAGCGGCAGCGCCCGCTGGAGCCCCGAAAGCTCGACCTCGAGGGGGCAGTGCCAGTCCCCGCGGTCGAGGCGGTAGTCGAGGTGCTCGACGGGCTTGCCCCGCGACTGCACCGTCCGCGTCCCTGTCATCCGGTAGCCGAGCCTTTCGGACACCCGCTGAGACTTGACGTTGTGGACGAACGAGCCGCTCACAGCGGCCGCGGCGCCCAGGCCCGAGAACGCAAGCTCGAGGACGGCTGCGCGTTGCTCGGTGCCGAGCCCCCTGCCTTGATACGGCGCGCCGAGCCACGAGCCGGTCTCGACTTCGCGCTTCTCGGCGAAGCTCTCCGCGCCGATTCCCTGCGAGCCGATCGGCCGGCCGTCGAGGAAGGCGATCAGGTTCAGGGCCCACTTGTCCGGACGCCAGGTCGACCATGCGTCGCGGTGGAACTCGAGAAACGCTTCGAGGCGCAGGTCGTCCGTCCACGGGACATAGAACGGCATCTCCTCGGGCGGATGGATGCCGCCCTCCGCGACGCGGAACAGCTCGACGAGCTCCTCCTCCGTGGGCAGCCGGAGCGCGAGGCGCGGCGTTCGCAGGCGGATCTCCCAGAGCGGCTCGACGTTCACGAGCCGAGCCGCTCCGGGTGTCCGAGCATGCTGAGCTCGGCGATGTCGCGCCGGAAGAACAGGGCTGTCGTCCAGTCGACGACGACCCGCAGCTTCCGCGTCACCAGCGGTAGCTGATACAGGTGGTACGTCCGCGTGACGAACCAGCCGGGGAAGCCCCGCAAGAGCAGGCCTGGGATCTGGGCAATGCCCTTGTAGCGGCCGAGCGTCGCGACCTGTCCGAGCATTCGGTACTCGTAGGGCTTCTTCGTGCCGGTCAGGTTCTTCACGAGCCGGCGCGCCTGGCGAAGTGCGTGCTGGGATGTCGGCGGGTCGTATTCGTCAGGTGTCGCGAGATTCGGAACGCGCGCGCCGTCGCCGAGCGCCCAGACGTTCTCGAGCCCGTCGACCTGCAACGTCGGACCGACCTTGATGCGGCCGCGCTCGTCGAGCGGCAGCCCGAAGTGCTCGTTCGCGGGATTCGCGCGCACGCCCGCCGTCCAGACGACGGTGCTCGTGAGGATGCGCTCGCCGTCGGAGAGCAGCGCCGCGTGCGGGTCGATCGACTCCAGCCTCGTGTTGACGCGGATGTCGACGCCCCGTCCCGACAGCTGCCGCGCCGCGTAGTCGCCGAGGCGGCGCGGGATCTCCGGCAAGATCTTCGGCGCCGCGTCGACGAGGATCCAGTGCTGCGGCTCGTCCCGCAGCGTCGGGTAGTAGCGCAACGCGTCCCGCACGAGATCGGACAGCTCGGCGAGTGCCTCGACGCCCGCGTAGCCGGCGCCGACGAAGAGGAACGTCAGCTCGCGGCGACGATGTCCCTCGCTCTGCGCGGCGACGGCGGCCTCGAGCCGCAGCAGGACGTGGTTGCGGAGGTAGATCGCGTCCGCAAGCGTCTTGAAGCCGAGCGCGTGCTCTGCGAGGCCGGGAATCGGCAGCGTCCGCGAGACCGCGCCGAGCGCAACGACGATGTGCTCGTACTCCAGCGTGACGATGCCGTCGTCGGTCTCGACGTGCGCCTGCCGCCTCGCCACGTCCAGCCCGGTCGCGCGGCCCAGCAGCAGCTCGGCGTGCGGGCACATCATCCGCAGCGGCACGACCACGTGCCGGGGCTCGAGCGTGCCCGATGCGGCCTCGGGAAGCAGCGGCGTGTACAGCATGAAGTTCTCCGGCGAGACGATCGTCGCGCCCCGCTTCCCGAGCAGTCGCGCGACGTAACCGCCGGCGAAGCCCCCGCCGATCACGAGTGTTCCCCCCAGCGCCTGCCTCATGGCGAGTGTTCTACGAGATTTCGGCCAGCCGGCGGGAGAGGAAGCGCCGCTCGGGCTCCGTCTGCGCGAGCTCCAGCGCGCGCCGGTACGCGGCCGCGGCTTCGTCGAGACGCTCGAGGCGGCGCAGCAGGTCGGCGCGCGCTGAGTGGTAGAGGTGGTACTCGTCGAGCGGCAGGTCACGCATCAATGCCAGGCCGTGCTCCGGGCCCGCCGCCATCGCGACGGCGACCGCGCGGTTCAGCTCGACGACCGGCGACTGCGTCTGCCGGGCGAGCTGGCCATAGAGCGCGGCGATCTGCTGCCAGTCGGTTCGCGGCTCGGTGTGCAGGGCCGCGATCGCGGCTTGCAGCTGGTACGGCCCGGGAGAGCCCAGCGCGAGCGCCCGGTCGAGCACGCGCAACCCCTCGTCGATCCGCTCGCGGTTCCAGAGCGCCCGGTCCTGATCCTCGAGCAGGACGAGCTCTCCGTTCGGCCCGGTGCGCGCCTCGCGTCGCGAGTCCTGCAGCAGCATCAGCGCGAGCAGGCCGAGCACCTCGGCCTCGTCGGGCATCAGCACCGCGAGCAGCTTCGCCAGCCGAATCGCCTCGTCGCAGAGCTCCCGCCGCGTGAGCGCGTCGCCGGCCGTCGCGGAGTAGCCCTCGTTGAAGACGAGGTACAGCACGGTCAGCACCGCGCGCAGACGGTCGGGCAGCAGGTGGTCGGGCGGAACGCGGAATGGAATCCCGGCTTCGCGGATCTTCCGCTTCGCGCGCACGAGGCGCTGCGCGAGCGTCGCCTCGGGCACGAGAAATGCGCGGGCGACCTCGGGCGTCTGCAGACCGGCGACCTCGCGCAGCGTCAGCGCGATCTGCGCGTCCGTCGCGAGCGCAGGGTGGCAGCACGTGAAGATGAGGCTCAGGCGCTCGTCCGGAATGGAGCTCACGTCGTCGTCCTCCTGGGTGCGGACGCTCTCGAGCCGCGCAAGCAGCTCGGTCTTGCGTGTGAGCGTGCGCTCGCGGCGGATCCGGTCGATCGCGCGGTTGCGGGCGGTCGCCACGATCCACGCGCCGGGGTTTTGCGGCGTGCCGTCGCGCGGCCAGCGTTCGAGCGCGGTCGCGAACGCGTCCTGCACCGCGTCCTCGGCGAGCTCGAAGTCACCGAGGACGCGGATGAGGATCGCGACTGCACGGCCCCACTCCTCGCGGAAGACCGCGTCGACCGTCAGGACGTGACGACCGGCCGTATCTCCACCGATCCGCGGTCGACGAGCGGGACCCGCTGTGCGAGCTCGATCGCCTGGTCGAGGTCCCTGCAGTCCGCCATGAGGTAGCCGCCGAGAACCTCCTTCGTCTCGAGGAACGGCCCGTCGGTTACGAGCGTCTCGCCGTCGCGCACGCGGACGACACGTGCGTGCGCCGGCTCGTCGAGCTCGAGCCCGTCTGCCTCGATGCCCTGCTGCTGCACCCATTCGAGCAGCGCGGCCCAACGCGGGAGGGCTTCTTCGCGTCGCTCCTTCGCATGCTCGGGGCTGAGCGCCCGCCACTCGGCCAGCTGCTCGACCGAGTTGTTGAGCAGGAGGAGGTATTTCATGCCGCCGCCTCTTCCCGTCCTGCACGGAGCTCGATTGCGCCGGTGCGCGCCTCGAGCAGGTGCGACGACAGCTCGGCAGCCTCGTCGAGACCGTCGCAGTCGAGCAGGTAGAAGCCGCCGAGCACCTCCTTCGTCTCCGCGAACGGGCCGTCCGTCACGGCGGTCTGTCCGTCGCGCACGCGCACGGTTGTCGCCGCCTGCGTCCGAGCGAGCTCGGCTCCCGTCACGAGCTTCGCCGCCGCGACTGCGGCAAAGGCGCGGTGGTGGGAACTGAGCTCCTCGGCCTCCTCCTGGCTGAGGGACTCCCACTTCTCTTCGTCGCCGTAGATGAGCACCATCACCTTCACGCTGTCCTCCCTTCGTCGCTGTCGAGACTACGACGAACGGAGCAGGCCGAAATCGACAGCCGCCTAGGGCGGACCGAGATGTGCCGCGCGGCGGTCGACTTGGCGCCGCTCGCGTCGCTCTGCGAGACCGTCACGGTGAACGAACCCGTCGCCCGGTACACGTGCGTCACGTGCGTGCCGGTGGCCGTCTTGCCGTCGCCAACTGCCGTCCTTGAAGCTAACTCTTCAGCCGGCCGGTGTCGGTGCGAGGTCCTTGACGACGTAGATCAGCGTGTCGTCGACCTCGAGCGGGCCGCTCCGCACCATGATCGTCCCCTGGACCCGTTGTGGCTCGATGCCGGCGTCGCGGTAGCCGAGCTTCGCGTAGAAGCTTCGCGCCGCGTCGTTCGCGATCCCGTAGCTGAGGCTGACCCGTGCATGCCCCGCCGCCGCAACCGATCGCTCGGCGGCGAGCATCACCGCCATGCCGACGCCGCGCCGCCTGCGGTCCTCGCGCACGAAGACGTCCTGGATCTCGGGTACGCCGAGCTGCGTGCGCGTCCACGCGATGTGCGCGTGGCCGACGGGGTCGTCCCCGTCCCACGCGACGAGGTACGTCTGGTGCCCGCCGACTCGCGCGAGCGGCAGGCGATCGCCGACGCGCTCGACGTCGGCGCCGGTCAGCTCGCGAACGTCGATGCCGCCACCAGCCGACGCAGGAAGGTCAGCGCGCCGCCCTTGTCGAGCATCTCGTTGAGATTGCCGCATTTGGGGCTCTGCACGCAGGACGGGCAGCCGTCGCTGCACGGGCAGCCCTCGAGCATTCGTGCGGTGTCGGCGACCCAGCCCTCGAACGCGTCGAAGCCGCGCTCGGTGATGCCCACGCCGCCGGAGTGCCCGTCGTAGATGAACACCGTCGGCCGGTTCGTCTGGAAGTGGATGTTCGTGGAGAGCCCGCCGATGTCCCAGCGGTCGCACATCGCCCAGAGCGGTAGCAGCGCAATCATCGAGTGCTCCGCGGCGTGCAGCGTGCCGAGGAGCGTCGGCATCTTCTCGAGCCCTTCGAGCTGGCCGGGCTCGGGCAGGTACCAGATCGCCTCCGTCTCGAAGCTCGTCTCGGGGAGGTCGAGGTCGACGGTCTCGAGCGTCGACTGGTCGCGGATCGACTTCTTCTGGTACGCGACGACCTGTTCGGTCACGGAGATGCGGCCGAAGGAGAGGTCGAGCCCGCAGCGCCGCTGCGTGCGGAGCGCCTCCTCGATCGCGGTGTTGGTGTCCTTCTTCGCCTGCGTGTAGTAGTCGCCGCTGTACGGGATGACCAGCGCCGTGCGCGCCTGCAGGTCGAGCTCCCGCACGAGGTAGCTCTCCCCGAGATGGAGGTAGACCGCGCCTTCGTGCACTGTCGAGTACGCGCGCTCGCGCTCGACCAGTCCGAGCACCGTGCCGCTCTGCGCTTCCACCACGGCGAAGGTGTCCGGTGTCGTCGAGCGGAGGCCGAACCGGCCTGCGGGGTAGTCCCGGCCGGCCCACACGTAGCCGCTCTTCGTGTGCTTCAGGTCCGGGAGCAACGCGGCGCGCTCCAACGCCTCGTCGCCGAGCGTCGTGCGGTCGGCGTCGTCGACCGGGGCCTCGAAGGCCGCCGCGCGCACGTGCCCGTCGAGGACGCGCGGGTTCGCGTGGTCGAGGATCGCCGCCTCGACACGGCGCTCGAGCAGCGTCTCCGGCTCCCGCATGAAGTACTGGTCGAGCGCGTCCTCGCTCGCGACCAGCACGGCGAGCCCGTGCCCGCGCCGTCCGGCACGACCCCATTGCTGGCGCAACGACGCGACGGTGCCCGGGAAGCCGACGGAAATCGCGCAGTCGAGCAGGCCGATGTCGATGCCGAGCTCGAGCGCGTCGGTGGCGGAGACGCCGAGCAGCTCGCCCTCGACGAGCCGCCGCTCGATGTCACGGCGCTGCGCGGGCGTGTACCCGGCGCGGTACGGCGCGAGCCGCTTGCCCGTCGCGGAGTCGACGCGGTCGACAGTGAACTTGTGGATCAGCTCAGCCGCCTTGCGGCTCTTCGCGAAGCAGATAGTGCGTAAGCCGCGCGTCGTGAGCGCAGCCATGAGCCGCGACGCCTCGCCCAGCGGGCTCGCGCGCAGGCCGAGCTCTGCGTCGAGTAGCTCCGGGTTCCACAGTGCGATCGTCCGTTCCGCACGCGGCGCCGCGTCGCGCTCGACGACGGTCGCCTCGACGCCGCCGAGCGACGCCGCGAGGTCGCCGGGATTCGCAATCGTCGCCGATGCGAAGAGCAGCTGCGGCTCGGCGCCGTAGACGCGCGCGAGCCGGCGCAGCCGTCGCAGCACGTTCCCGACGTGCGACCCGAACACGCCGCGGTACACGTGCGCCTCGTCGACGACGACGTAGCGCAGGTTGTGCAGGACGTCCGCCCAGCGGTCGTGGTGGGGCAGCACTCCGACGTGCAGCATGTCCGGGTTCGTGAGGATGACATTCGCCCAGCGCCGGATCTGCCAGCGGCGCTCGCCCGGCGTGTCGCCGTCGTAGATGGCGGCGCGCACGTTGGGCGCGCGCAGCTCCGCCAGCGCGCGCGCCTGATCCTGCGCGAGCGCCTTCGTGGGATACAGGTACAGCGCGCGCTCTTTCGGCTCGCGTGCGATTGCGTCGAGCACCGGCAGGTTGAACGCGAGCGACTTTCCCGAGGCCGTCCCCGTCGCGAGAATCAGGTGCTCTCCGCGGGCGGCCGCGTCCCACGCGTCGCGCTGGTGCGCGTACAGGCCGTCGAACGGCAGGATCTCGCGCAGCCGAGGATGGAGGTCGTTCGGCAGCGGAGCGACGACTGGTTCTGAGGGCGGAACGGTCTCGACGTGTGCGAGCTCTTCGCCCTCGAGCAGGTCGTCCCAGGTGACGGCGCCGGCAGTCGTCACTCGAGGGGCGTGAACAGCGTCAGCTGCGTCCCGTCCGGCGATTCGAGCCGGACGTTCCGGTCGTTCCACGGCGTCGTCACGGGGCCCGCGATGCGGGTTGCACCCGCGGTCTCGAGCGTGCCGGCCAGCGCGCCGCTGTCCGGCACCTGAAACGCAACACGCACCGGCCCGGCGACGCGCTGTCCCACCTCCAGCCGGTCGATCTCCGCCGCGTGCGCCTCGTCGACGAGCTCGAGTGTCGCGCGTCCGGCCGAGAGCAGCGTCACGTGTCCGCCCTCACTCGCCCACACAGCCTCGACGTCTAGGCCGAGCGCGTCGCGGTAGAAGCCGAGCGCCGCGTCGAAGTCCTGCACCGTCAACACGAGGCGGAGCTCTCTCACGTCGGTCATGCGCGACACGGTACCCTTGCGACACCGGGGTGCCCTAGCGGGCTGAGATCACACCCGTCGAACCTGATCCGGTTAGCACCGGCGAAGGGAGGAAGAGACGCTCGAAAGACGTTACGCGTTGTCGCCGCAGGCGGGCTCGGCCCGCCGGAGGCTCGCCGCGGTCTTGGGTTGCACGCGAAGAAGGAGGGGGCCCGTGGGGGAACCATGGGTTCCCCCACGTTGAAGGGAGCGTATTGGTACCGAAGTGTTTGACAATCGCCGGTTCCGACTCCGGCGGCGGCGCTGGAGTGCAGGCAGACCTCAAGGCCTTCGCCGCGGCCGGGTGCCACGGCATGAGCGCGATCGTCGCGCTGACGGCGCAGAACACCGTCGGCGTGACGGCGGTGCACGAGGCGCCCCCGGAGTTCATCCGCGCGCAGCTCGAGGCGGTGTTCTCGGATCTCGGCGTCGACGCGGCGAAGACCGGCATGCTGTTCTCGCGCGCGTCGATCGAGACGGTCGCGGACTTTCTCGAGCGGCATCGGGTGCCGCTCGTCGTCGATCCGGTAATGCTCGCGAGCTCCGGCGCGCGGCTGTTGCAGGACGACGCCGTCGAGACGCTCGTGGCGCGCCTCTTTCCGCTGGCGACGGTCGTGACGCCGAACCTGAACGAGGCCGAGGCGCTTGCGGGCGTGTCCGCCTCACGACGTGAGCTCGCGGAGCGCATCCACGCCCTCGGCGCACCGGCGGTCATCGTGACGGGCGGCCACGGCGCCGAGCCGATCGACCACCTCTTCGACGGCGAGCGCCACATCGCGGTCCCCGTCGCCAGGTACGACGTCGCGGCGACACACGGCGCCGGCTGCACCCATTCGGCCACGCTCGCAGCGGCCCTGGCGCGGGGACTGTCCCTGGACATGGCCACGCGGGAGGCCGCGCGCGCCGCGAGCGACGCCGTGCGCCGCGGGCTCGTCGAGCTGGGCGCGGGCGACGGGCCCGTCGACGTGCTGGGGCTCACGGCATGAGCGTCTCGCCCGGGACGACGCTTCGGCAGCTGCGCGAGCGCAGGCCGCTCGTCCACCAGATCACCAACTACGTCGTCATGAACGAGACCGCGAACGCGACGCTCGCGCTCGGCGCGCTGCCGGTAATGGCGCACGCGCGCGAGGAGGTCGAGGAGATGGTCGGGCTCGCCGGCGCGCTCGTGCTCAACATCGGCACGCTCTCGCCGCACTGGGTCGAGGCGATGATCGCAGCCGGCCAGGCTGCCAACGCCGGTCGGACTCCGGTCGTGCTCGACCCGGTCGGCGCGGGCGCGACCGGTTACCGCACCGACACGACGAGGCGCATCCTGGCGGAGGTCGAGGTCACCGTCCTGCGCGGCAACCAGGGAGAGGTAGCAACGCTCGTCGGCGTCGACGCGGAGGTGCGCGGAGTCGAGTCGATCGTGGCCGCGGACGATGCGGCTGAGCTGGCGCGCCTCGCGGGGCGGAACCTCGGGCTCGTCGCCTCGGTCACGGGCCCCGTCGACCACGTCTCGGACGGCGAGCGGGTGCTTGCTGTTGCGAACGGGCACGAGCTGCTGGCGACGGTGACTGGCACCGGCTGCATGTCGAGCGCGATCACCGGCTGCTTCCTCGCCGCGAAGCGTCACGAGCCGCTCGAGGCGGCGGCAGAGGCGCTCGCCGCCTTCGGCGTTGCGGCCGAGGACGCGGCGCGCGATGCCAAGGGACCCGGCACGTTCCACGTCAACCTCTACGACGCGCTCGCACTGCTCGATCCCGGGACGCTTGACGCCCGCGCGCGCATCTCGTGAAGCTGCACGTCCTCGTCGACGAGCTGGAGACGGCGCGGGTCGCGGTCGAGGGCGGCGCCACGGTCGTCCAGTGGAGGCTCAAGGACGTGCTGCGCGCCGACGTCGTCGAGCGAGGCCGGGCGACGCGCAGCCTCTGCGCCCGTCACGGCATCCCGTTCGTCGTCAACGACGACGTCGAGGCCGCGCTGATGCTGGGCGCCGACGGCGTGCACCTTGGTCGCGGCGACGACGGAGCGGAGACCGCGAAGGAGCACGGCCTCATGCTGGGACTGTCGGCGGCGACGCTTGCGGAGGCGCAGGCGGCCGACGGTCGTGCCGACTACATCGGCGCAGGCCCGGTCTGGGCGACGCCGTCGAAGCCCGATGCGGATCCCGCGATCGGCCTCGACGGCCTGCGCGGGATCTGCGCCGCCGTCTCGACGCCGGTGGTCGCGATCGGGGGCGTCGATGCGGACAACGCCGCCGAGTGCATCCGCGCCGGCGCGGCGGGCGTCGCGGTGATCCGCGCGGCGCGCGATGCCGCCGCTCTGCGCCGGGCCCTCGATGAAGCTCTCTGAGCTCGGCGAGCTGGGGCTCCTCGCCGAGCTGGAGCGCCGAGGGCTCGCGCAGCACATCGAGCACGATGCCGCGGCGCTCGACGGTGGTGTCGTCGTCACGCAGGACGCGCTCGTGGAGGGCGTGCACTTTCGGCTCGACTGGATCTCCTGGCGCGACGTCGGCTGGCGCGCGGCCGCGGTCAACCTCAGCGATCTCGCGGCGTCGGGGGCCGACCCGGAGGGGTTGATCGTCACGCTTGCGGCGCCTCCCGAAACGGACGTCGATGACGTGCTCGAGCTCTACGCGGGCCTGGCGGAGACCGGCGTCGCGGTGCTCGGGGGCGATACGACCCAGGCCGATCGACTCGTCCTGAGCGTCACGGCCGTCGGCCGCTCGACCCGCGTGCCCGGGCGGGGCGGGGCGCAGCCCGGCGACACGCTCGTCGTCACCGGCCCGCTCGGCGCGGCGGGCGCCGCGTTCCGGCGCGGCACGTTCGTGCGTCCGCCGCTGAGGCTCGACGAAGGAAAGGAGCTCGCGGGACACGCACACGCGATGCTCGACGTCTCGGACGGCCTCGCGGTCGACGCCGCGCACGTCGCCTCCCGCTCGGGCTGCGGGCTCGTCATCGAGCTGGAGCGCGTTCCGCTCGCCGACGGCGCCGAGCTCGAGGATGTGGGCTTCGGTGAGGACTACGAGCTGCTCGCTGCCGTCGCGCAGCCGACGCGCTTCAGCGAGATCGGGCGCTGCGAGGAGGGCGAAGGCGTCGTCCTGACGCTGGGCGGCGAGCCGTACGAGCTAGGCGGCTGGGAGCACTTCCGCTAGCGCACGCTCGTAGTGCGAGCGCGGCCGCGCGCCGATCACCGTCGTCTTCGCCTCGCCGCCGTCGAAGAGGATGGTCGTCGGGATCGACAGGACGTCATAACGCGCGGCGGTGAGCGGGTTCTCGTCGATGTTCAGCTTCGCGAACTCCACCCTGCCGCGCATCTCTGCCTCAAGCTGCTCGAGGATCGGCTCGACCGCGCGACACGGGCCGCACCAAGGCGCCCAGAAGTCGAGGACGACCGGGACGTCGCACTGGAGCACGTCGTGCTCGAACGTCTCGTCGGTCACCTCGAACACAGGCGCAGCGTAGCGCTCAGAGTCGCCCAGCCAGAGCCGCGAGCCGCAGGCCGGGCACCTTCCAGATCGCCTCCGCGACGATCGCCCTCGACATCTTCGAGCCGCCTGCCTCGCGGTCGACGAAGGTGATCGGGATCTCGACGACGCGAAAGCCGGCACGGAGGGCGCGATACGTCGTCTCGATCTGGAAGGCGTAGCCCTTCGAGTGGATCGCCTCGAGGTCGATCGACTCGAGCACGGCGCGGCGATAGCACTTGAAGCCGCCGGTGAGATCGCGGACACGTACCTGCAGAAGCACGCGCGCGTACCACGAGCCGCCAGCGGAGATGAACCGACGCACCAGCCCCCAGTTCCGCACACCGCCGCCCGTGACGTAGCGGGAGCCGAGCACGA
>JBKOVW010000202.1:0-12381 GCA_046724095.1 Actinomycetota bacterium
CGGTTGATGACGATGCTGTTCTCGGCCGAGGGCATGCGCGCGACGTTACTCCGCGACGAGGGCGCGCGCGAAATCGTCCGGATCAAACGGCCGCAGATCCTCCAGCGTCTCCCCCACGCCGATCAGCTTCACCGGCAGGCCGAGCTCGTGCGCGATCGCGACCGCGATGCCGCCCTTGGCACTGCCGTCGAGCTTCGTCAGCGCGACGCCGGTGACACCGACGGCCTCGCCGAACAACCGCGCCTGCTGCAGGCCGTTCTGCCCCGTGGTCGCGTCGACGACGAGCAACGTCTCGTGCGGTGCGCCCTGCAGCCTGCCTTCGATCACGCGGCGCACCTTCGCGAGCTCGTCCATCAGGTTCACCTGCGTGTGCAGGCGGCCGGCGGTGTCGACGATCACGATGTCGGCGCCGTCGCGACCCGCTCGCTCGATCGCGTCGTACGCGACGGAGGCCGGGTCGGCGCCACGCTCGCCGCCGACGAAGCCCGCGTCCGCACGTTCCGCCCAGATCTCGAGCTGTTCCTCCGCCGCGGCGCGGAACGTGTCGGCGGCCGCAAGCACGACGGTGTGCCCGTGCTGCCGAAGGCGCTCGGCGAGCTTTCCGATCGTCGTCGTCTTGCCGGTCCCGTTCACGCCGACGACGAGCACGACACTCGGATCCGACTTGACGTCCAGCGTCCCGGGATCGCCGAGCAGCGCCGCGATCTCCTCCGCGAGCGCGTAGCTGAGGTCGGTGAGGTCCTGGCGCGCCTCGAGGCGCTGCACGAGCTCGGCGGTCGCGCGCACGCCGACGTCGGCTCGGATCAACGCTTCCTCGAGCCGCTCCCACGCCGCGTCGTCTCCCGGATCGAACGCCGCCGAGGCGAGCTCGGCCGTCAGTGCGCGGCGGCTCTTCGAGAGCGAGTCGCGTAGGCGCGAGAAGAGCCCGCTCCGGTCCGCGTCGGGCTCGGGCTGCGCGTTCTCCTCGCCGAGTAGCTGAGCCCAGCTACGAGGCAACCGCGACGGCCTGCTCGCGGGGCAGGCGCCGCGAGACGATCTGCGAGACCCCGTCGGCGCCCATCGTCACGCCGTACAAGATATCCGCGGCCCCCATCGTCCTCTTCTGGTGGGTGATGACGATGAACTGCGCGCGATCCGAATAGCGGCGCAGCAGCTCGACGAAGCGGCCGATGTTCGTGTCGTCGAGCGCCGCCTCGACCTCGTCGAGCAGGTAGAACGGGCACGGCCGCGCGAGGAACAAGGCGAACAGGAAGGAGATCGCGCCGAGCGCCTTCTCGCCGCCGGACAGGAGCGACAAGCGCGTCACCTTCTTGCCGGCCGGCCGGAGCTCGACCTCGATGCCCGGGTGCTCGTCCTCCTCCTCGGGCTCGGTCAGGCGTAGGCGGCCTTCGCCGCCCGGGAACAGTGTCGACGCGACCTCGGCGAAGTTCGCTTCGACTGCGGCGAACGTCTCGGCGAAGCGCTCCTCGACGGTACGCGCCAGGTCGTCGCGCAGCTTCTCCAGCTCCGCGAGGCTGGCCTCGAGATCCTCGCGCTGGGACGAGAGCTCGACGAGCCGTTCCTTCTCCTCTTCGTACTCCTGCTTCGCGAGCGGGTTGACCTGGCCGAGCGACTCGCGACGACGCTCGAGCCGTTCGATGCGCTCGGCGAGCTCGTCCCGGTCGTCGCCCTCTGCGGGCTCGGCCGCGGCCGCGTCGAGCCTGCGGCGCGCTTCGTCGACTTCGGCCTCGATGCGGGCGCGCTCGACGTCGATGGCGTTGAGCCGCTCACCGGCCTCCGCCGATGCGCGGCGCACGTCGACCTCGGCCGCGCCGAGCCGCCGGAGCTCCTCGGCGAGACCCGTCGTCCGCGTTGCCCCCGCGTCGGCGCGCGCGCGGAGCGGCGCCTCGTAGCGATCGTCCGTCGCGCCCTCGAGGGTCTCGACGAGACGTGCCGTGAGCCGTGCGAGCGTCTCGGTCAGCGGATCGCGCGCGGCGGTGTAGGCGGCCTCCGGAATCGGCGCGGCGGCGCGCGCCTCGAGCTCGTCCACCTCCGCTGCAAGCGCGCGTCGGCGCGCCTCGAGCTCGAGCCACACGGCCTCGGCCGTCTCGCCGGCGAACCACAGCTCGCCACATTGCGGGTCGTAGCCGAACCCTTCGGGCGTGACCGCCGGCACAGTCGACTGCAGCAGCTGGTCTTTGGACACAACGGGTAGGTCAGCGATGGGTGGACGCGTGAGCACGACGATGCTGCCGAGGCCCGCAGCGCGCGCACGCTCCGCGAGCGCGAGCGCGGCACGCGCGTCGCCCGCGACGATCGCCGAAGCGCGGTGTCCGAGTGCAGCGGCGACGGCACGCTCATTCCCCGGCTCCACGTCGAGCAGCGAGAGGGCGAGCCGTTCCCCCTCCTCGGCGAGCGCGCGCGCTGCCGGAGGAAGCCCTTCGCGCTCGGCGAGCGCACGCTCCAGCGTCTGCAATCGCTCACGTGCCACGCGCGCCTGCTCGCGCAGCGATTCGCGCTCTGCGCGCACACGCGCGTCGAGGACGCGGCGCGGCCGTGCAAGCTCGAAGCGGAGGCCGTCGAGCAACGACTGTGCGCTCTCGCGCCGCAGCTCGAGCCGCTCACGTGCGCTCCGCAGCCGGTAGAGCGTCGCCGTCGCCTGCTCGCGGCGCCCGGCGGCGTCGGCGAGCTCCTCCTCCGCGCGTCGGCGCTCTTCGAGCAGCGCGTCGAGCTTCTCGTCGGCGTGCCTCCGCGCGAGCACCGCGGCGGTGCGGCGACCCTCGCCGTCCTGCAGGCGTTCGCGGAGCTCGGCGAGGTCGAGCTCGGCGACGCGTGCGCGCAGCGACGCGATCTCGCCGCGCAGCTTCTCGGCGCGTTCCGCCGCCGTCGCCTGCAGGGCGAGCGGTCGCAGCCGCTTCTTCACCTCGGCCTCGACGTCCCGCGCCCGTTCGACCTGGATCGCGACGCGCGCGAGCTTCAGCTCGGCGCGGTGCTTGCGCCGCTTGAAGCGGCCGAGGCCGGCCGCCTCCTCGAGCAGCTGCCTGCGTTCCTCCGGCTTCGAGCCGAGGATCTCCTCGACCTTCCCCTGGCCGATGATCGAGTGCATGCCGCCGCCCAGTCCGAGGTCGGCGAGCAGCTCGACGAGGTCGATGCGTCGGACGGCGGTGCGGTTGAGCAGGTACTGCCCCTCGCCGCCGCGATGCAGCCGGCGCGCGACGGAGAGGTCGGTGTACGGCACCGGTCCCTCGCCGTCCGGGTTGTCGAACAGGAGCTCCACCTCGCAGAACTCCTCGGGCGAGCGGCCGCTGCCGCCCGCGAAGATCACGTCGTCGGGCTTCTCGGCACGAAGCTCCGACGGAGCCATCGACCCGGCCGCCCACACGATCGCGTCGGCGACGTTGGACTTCCCCGAGCCGTTCGGGCCGACGACCACGGCGACGCCGGGCTCGAGCCGGATCTCGACCGGCTCGGGGAACGATTTGAAGCCGCGCAGCTTGATGGCGCGAAGGTGCATGCGCCGGGGAGGCTAGCGGGAGACACGGATGGCCCTCGAGCCACCAAGGGCCCGCGCGATCTGACTACCGACGCAGGTCCGGGACGCCCGGGGCTCCGGGCAGCTCGGGTAGCACTCGCACGCGGATCGAGGTCGAGGCGCCCGCGAGGCTTCCTTGATTGTCGTGGGAGCTGACGACGCTGAGACCGGCGGCAACATCCGGGTGGCGGCGGCTGAGACGCTCGAGAAGCCGGAGCGCCTGGTCTGCGCTTTCGAGCTCCGCCACGACGCGCGAGTCGCTGTCATTCACGAGGAGATACGGCATCGGAGCGTTTACCCGCGAGGGCGCAGCCAAATCACTCGCTCCGTCCCTACGGGGTCTAGGCGGGATCGGCCCTGGCGCGGAAAGGCCGTCAGGCAGTGCAAGCGAAGCGGCACTGCCTGACGGCCGAACTCACGCGCGCGGGAACGCCTCGCAACCGCGCGCGGACGACCACCGTCGCCAACCGACCTGAAGCGCGCGGGCTTCGCCCGCGCGCGTTTCCGCCGCGAAGCGGCCGTCCAACAACCCGAGTTAGAAAGTGAAGCTTTCTAACTCGCCGGAATCTCGACGCCGAGCTTCACCAGCGCCTGCTTCGCCGCTTCCTGCTCGGCCGCCTTCTTCGACTCGCCCGCTCCTTCGCCGAGCTGCTCGCCGTCGATGACCGCCGCGCAGCGGAAGCGGCGGTTGTGCGGAGGCCCCTCGACGTCCAGCACGGAGTAGGTGACCGACTGGCCGCGGCGAGCGAGCGCCTCCTGCAGCTCCGTCTTGTAGTCGACGTGGCTCGTCAGCGCGTAGTCGATCCGGCCTGAGAACGCCGCGACGATCGGCCGCTCGATCGGCTCGAAGCCGTGCTCGAGGAACAGTGCCGCGAACGCTGCCTCGAGCAGCGCCGCAAGCACGTTGCGGTTGTGCGCGAGACGGTGCAGCTCGTCTTCGGGGATGTCGGCGCCGCGCTGCTCGAGCCTGTCGCCGAGCGAGAGCTGGCGCGCGACGACGGCGCAGCTCGCGCGCGAGACGACGTGCGAGCGGATCTTCGCGAGCCGCCCCTCGCTGAAGTCCGGGTAGCGCTCGTAGAGCTCGCGTGCGATCGCGAGCTCGAGCACGCTGTCGCCGAGGAACTCGAGCCGCTCGTACGACGACGCCCGGTTAGCTGCCCAGGACGCGTGCGTGTAGACCTGGTCTGCCCGGGCCTCGGGCAGCTCATCGATGAGCTGCGCGAGCCGGGTGACGTCCCCGCGGGGGGCGCTACTGGTGTGACGAGACGTAGTCGACGGCCTGGCCGACGGTCTGAATCTTCTGCGCGTCCTCGTCGGAGATCTTGATCCCGAACTGGTCCTCGAGCTCCATGATCAATTCGACGAGGTCGAGCGAGTCCGCGTCGAGGTCCTCCTGGAAGGAGGCGTCCTCCGTGATCTCGCCCTCGTCGACACCGAGCTGCTCGGTCAGGACTTCCTTTACCCGCTCGAAGACTTCCTCGCGCGACGCTGCCATGTCACCTCACGTGGGGGTCGGGGTCGTAGTGGCCGCGGACTCTAACACGGTGCTCCCGAGCCGCTGCGCGAGGCGTCCGACGACGTCGTGCTCCACCCCGCGCGCCGCCAGACGGACGGCATTGGCGATCGCGCGGCGCGAGGAGTTGCCGTGGGCGATCACGGCAAGCCCGCGAAGCCCGAGCAGGTAGGCGCCGCCGTACGTGTCGGGATCGAGACGGTTCCGGAGGCGGCGCGCCGCCGGCCGGATCAACAGCCCGCCGAGCTTGCCCCGCGTCGTCGCCGTGATCTCTTCCCGCAGCGCGTCGAGGAGGTTTCGGATCGTGCCCTCGAGCAGCTTCAGCGCGACGTTCCCGGTGAAGCCGTCGGTCACGACGACCTCCGCGCCGCCGCGCAGGAGGTCGCGGCCCTCGGTGTTGCCCGTGAAGTTGAGGTCGCTCGCGGCGAGCAGCTCGTGCGCCTCGAGCGTCAGCTGGTTGCCCTTCTCGGCCTCTTCGCCGATCGAGAGCAGCCGGATCTCCGGGTTTCCGACGCCGAGGATCTCCTCCGCGAACACGGCGCCCATGTGCGCGAACTGGAGCAGGTCCTCCGGGCGTGCGTCGGCGTTCGCACCGGAGTCGAGCAGCACGGAGGCGCCTTCGCGCGAGGGAATCGTCACGGCGATCGCGGGCCGCCGCACGCCGGGGAGGCGACGGATCTCGAGCAGACAGGCGGCGAGCATCGCGCCGGTGTTGCCCGCGGAGACGACCGCCTGCGCTCTCCCTTCCCGCACTGCGCGGCAGGCGACGACGAGCGAGCTGTCCGGCTTCGCGCGGATCGCGTCGGTCGGCTTCTCGTCCATCGCGATGACGTCGGGCGCCTCGATCAGCTCGAGGCCGTGCGTGTCGAGGCCGGCCGGGCCGACGACGACCGGCGCCAGGGTGTCGCTGTGCGCGTCCAGCGCACCGGCGACGACCTCGTCAGGCCCTCGATCCGCGCCCATCGCGTCGACCGCGACGCGAGTCATCAAGGCGCCGACTCGGCGGCGCCGACATCAGGTCGACGCGCTCCGCGCGTCGACCGTCGGAAATCGCCGGCCGACACGATCGAAGTCATCCTGAGACGACTGGACCTTACGGAGCCTGGGTGCTGAGCGGCTCGACGTCGCGGCCGCGGTACGTGTGGCACCGCGGGCACATGCGGTGCGGCCGCTTGGGGCTGCCGCACTGCGGGCACACGTTCAGGCGCGGCGCCTCGATCCCGTGCTGCGCGCGACGCTTGTCGCGGCGCGCCTTGGAGGTTTTCTTCTTGGGGACGGCCATGGACGGGGCAGTGTAGCTAGGCTCGGCAACGTGGAGCGGCGCACGCTCGGCCAGGGGCTCGAGGTCTCGGCGCAGGGGCTGGGCTGCATGGGCATGTCCGCGTGGTACGGCGCGACCGACGAGCAGGAGTCGATTGCGACCATCCAGCGGGCGCCGGAGCTCGGCATCTATTTCCTCGACACGGCCGACGTCTACGGCCAGGGCGCGAACGAGGAGCTCGTCGGCAAGGCGATCGCCGGACGCCGCGAGGAGTACGTGATCGCCACGAAGTTCGGCAACCGGTGGTTCGACGACGGGCGCCGGACGATCGACGGCTCGCCCGAATACATCCGCCAGGCGATCGACGCGTCGCTGAAGCGTCTGGGCGTCGAGTACGTCGACCTCTACTACCAGCACCGCGTCGACGCGAACACGCCGATCGAGGAGACGGTCGGCGCGATGGCGGAGCTCGTCGCGGCGGGCAAGGTCAAGCATCTCGGTCTGTCGGAGGCTGGACCGGAGACGATCCGCCGCGCGGACGCCGTCCACCCGATCACGGCACTGCAGTCGGAATGGTCGCTGTGGACACGCGACCCCGAGGGACCGGTGCTCGACACCGTCCGCGAGCTCGGGATCGGCTTCGTCGCTTACAGCCCGCTCGGCCGCGGCTTCCTCGCCGGACGCTTCTCGTCGCCGGACGAGCTCGGCGAGGACGACTTCCGCCGGAACCACCCGCGCATGTCGGGCGAGAACTTCGAGCGCAACCGAGCGCTCGCCGACAGGGTGCACGAGCTCGCCGACGAGAAGGACTGCACGCCCGCGCAGCTGGCGCTCGCGTGGGTGCTCTCGCGCGGCGACGATGTCGTCCCGATTCCGGGGACGAAGCGACGCACGTACCTCGAGCAGAACGCCGCCGCGTCCGACGTTGAGCTCAGCGACGACGAGCTGCAGGAGCTCGACGACGCGTTCCCTCCCGGCGTCGCGGCTGGTCAGCGCTACGCCGACATGTCCTCGATCGGGCGCTGAGGCAACAAGCGACCGCCTAGCCGCCGGTCAGGATCGCCGCAAGCGCGCGCGGGCGCACGTCGTAGTGCGGGATCTCAGTGAGCTCCATCCACGTCGGCTCGTCCGTGCCCGTCCCGAGCTCGCCGCCGATGACGACCGCCGAGTAGTAGTGCGCCGTCTGCCCGCGAAACTCCTCGATCAGGAGCCGCGGGCCGAGCACCACCTGCACGCCGAGCTCTTCGCGGGCCTCGCGGACCGCCGTGTCCGCCGGCTGCTCGCCTGCGCGGATGTCGCCGCCGGGAAAGTCGAAATACGTGTGGCCGTCGCGCACGCGGCGGATCAGGGCGACGCGCCGGTCGTCGCGGAGAACTACAGCCGCGTGTCCACTAGGCATGCGTCGTCGGTGCTCCACTCCGCCGTGCACCAAGCTCTGTGGTTAAGCCGCTCGACGGGCAAAGCCCGCCGAGCTCTGAAGCGGCGCCGCCAAGTCGGCGCCTCAAAGCTGCTCGCGCAGGCTCTCGAGGGCTGCCCAGCGGGAGTCCGTGGGCTCCTCGTCGTGCGTGTGGGGCTCGTCGTTCAGGTTCTTGCCGCACACCGGGCAGAGGCCCGCGCAATCGGCGCGGCACAGGATCTTGTCCGGCAGCGCGAGCACGACCGCATCCCGCGCCCACGCGGCGAGGTCGAGGTTGTCGTCGTGGAGGTACGGCGTGCGCAGCTCGTCGGAGCCCTCCGGATTCGTCGCCTGATACTCGCGGGCCGAGATCGGAAGCTCGAGCACGGCGTCGCCGAGGCAGCGATAGCACGGCCCGTGCAGCCGCGCGGTGAAGGCGAGTCGGAAGACGCTGCCGGTTGCGGCCTTGGTGATCTCGAGCTCAGCCGGAACCGTGCCGGGCACCGGAAGGTAGCGCTCGCCGCCCAGCTCGAAGGGCTCGAGCTCCAGCTCGATCTCGTCGCGGTACTGCTCCCCCGAGCGGAGCTTCAGCTGTCTCAGATTGAAGCTCTTCATGGGTTTCAGGGTAGCGCTGCTTCGCCGTCACGATCAGCACGACGGCCGTGACGATCGCAGCGCCGGCGAGGATCGTCGACCAGCCGATCGTCTCGCCCAGGAAGAGCGTTCCGAGCGCGACGGCGACGACCGGATTGACGAATGCGTACGTCGCGACCACCGAGATGCGCACGTTCTTCAGCAGCCACGCGTACGCGGAGAACGCGATCAGCGACCCCACGACCACGAGGTAGGCGAATGCGAGCAGCGGCTTCAGCGTGAACGAGCTCGCGTGCACGTCGCTCGCCTCGCCGCTCGCGAGCCCGGCGATGCCGAGGAAGAGCGCTGCAGCGAGCATCTGCATCGACGCGGAGAGCAGCGGGCTCGCCGGCAGCGGCGCACCGCGCGCGTAGAGCGAGCCGGCGGCCCACGCCGACGTCGTCGCCACGAGCGCGAGCGCGACCCCGACGTTGTTCCCGCCGCCCGGACGGACGAGCAGCGCGACGCCGGCGAAGCCGACCACGAGGCCGGTCACCGCCACCGGCGAGAGCCGCCGCCCGAAGAAGAGCCGGTCGAAGAGCGCGACGTAGAGCGGGATGATCGCGACGATCAGCGCGGCGAAACCGGAGTCGAGGCGCGTCTCGGCCCAGGCGACGCCGCCGTTGCCGACGAGGAGGAGCGCGGCGCCCACGATCGCGGCGGCCGTCCACTCACGCCGCGTCGGTCGCGCGCGCCCGCGCGCTGCGAAGGCGTACAGCGCCGCGCCCGCGATCAGGAAGCGGACGGACGACATGAGCAGCGGCGGCAGCGTCCGATCGGTGACGCGGATCGCGAGATAGGTCGATCCCCAGACGAGGTAGACCGTCCCGAGCGCGAAAGCCACCGCCGCCGGCGAACGGCGTGCGAAGGCGGCAGTCACGCGCGGTTAGAGCGAGCGCCTGTCGGAGTTGCGCCGGCTGTCGGTGCCGTAGCGAAGCGCCAGCGGACCGACGGCAGCGATGAACAGCAGGAAGATGATCGACGTCATGCACTCATGATCGGCACCTACGACCATTAGCGCAAATCCAGTTACAATGGAAGTCGATTATGGAACCTGATCGCTGGCTCGGCATCGAATTGCGCCATTTCCTGGCTCTGGAAGCCGTGGCACGGGAGGGCTCGTTCGGCAAGGCGGCCGCCTCGCTCGGCTACACGCAGTCGGCGGTCAGCCAGCAGATCGCGGCCCTCGAGCGCATCGTCGGCCAGCGCCTGGTCGAGCGTCCCGGCGGGCCGAAGCCGGTCTCGCTGACGGAGGCGGGCCGGCTGCTGCTCACACACGCCGACGCGATCGCAGCCCGCGTCGCCGCCGCGCAGGCCGATCTGGAGGCGCTCGGGAAGGGCGAGGCCGGGACGCTGCAGGTCGGCGTGTTCCAGAGCGTCGGCCAGCGCATCCTCCCTGAGCTGATGCGCCGCTACCTCGGTGGCTGGCCGGAGGTCGAGGTGACGCTGACCGAGTCGGCGGACGACGAGGAGCTGCTTGCGCTCGTCGAACGCGGCGAGCTCGACCTGACGTTCGCGGACCTGCCCGTTGTCGACGGCCCGTTCGAGTGGGTCGAGCTCCTCCGGGATCCGTACGTGCTCGTCGTCGCGGCGGGCTCGGAGCTCGCCGAGCGCGAGCGGGTGCCGTCGCTCCGCGAGATCGCCGACCTCGACCTGATCAGCCACAAGCACTGCCGCACGGTGAAGCGGCTCGAGCCGATGTTCGGGCGGCCGCTCGACTACGTCTTCCGGTCGGATCACAACCAGACCGTGCAGGCGCTCGTCGCCGCGGGCGTCGGCTCCGCCCTCGTCCCGCGCCTGACGATGGACCCGGAGGACCCGACGACCGTGATGTTCGAGCTGCCGAAGCTGCCGCCGCGCGTGATCGCGCTCGCGTGGCATCGCGACCGCTACCGCACTCCCGCGGCGCGCGCATTCGCCGAGACGGCGGCAGAGGTGACCGCCGAGCTCGAGTCGGAGCCGGTCGCAGCCTGACTCAGCGTCCGACCGGCGCGGCTAGTGTCGGCGGCGAGTGGCTGCACGACGCTTGCATCGGGGTCGCGAGCTCGCGATCGATCTCGGCACGGCGAACACGCTGGTCTTCGTTCGCGGTGGCGGGATCGCCGTCTTCGAGCCCTCAGTCGTCGCGATCGACGAGCTGACCGGCCGCGTCCAGGCGGTCGGAGAGGACGCCCGCAGGATGATCGGGCGCACGCCTGCGTCGATCCGCGCGATTCGTCCGCTTCGGCACGGCGTCATCCAGGACTTCGACATCACCGCGGAGATGCTCCGCTACTTCATCCGTCGCATCGGCGGCGGCGCGCTGTCGTTCTCGCGCGTCGTCCTCTGCGTGCCGAGCGGCATCACCGCCGTCGAGCGGAACGCCGTCGAGGAGGCGACGCTCGCAGCAGGCGCCCGCACCGTGTCGCTGATCGAGGAGCCGATGGCGGCGGCGATCGGCGCCGGGCTGCCGGTCGCCGATGCCCAGGGCAGCCTCATCGTCGACATCGGCGGCGGCACGACCGAGGTCGCCGTCCTGTCGCTGGGCGGGATCGTCGTCTGGGAGTCGGTTCGAGTCGGCGGCTACGAGCTCGACGAGGCCATCGTCCGCTACGTCGACGGGACTGCGAACCTGCTGATCGGCCCGGAGACGGCCGAGTCCGCCAAGCTCGTGGCCGGCTCGGCGTGGGCGCTGCCCGAGAAGCTCGAGACCGACGTCGCCGGGCGCGACCGCATCACCGGGCTGCTGCGGCGGACGACCCTCGACTCCGACGAGGTGCGCAGCGCGATCGCGCAGCCGCTCGAGACGATCGTCGACACGGTCCGGCGGACGCTCGAAGCCACCCCGCCCGAGCTCGCCGCCGACGTCGCGAGCCGCGGCATCGTCGTCGCGGGCGGCGGCGCCCTCCTCCGCGGCATCGATCGGCTGCTCAGCTCCGAGACCGGCCTACCGGTGCTCATCGCCGACGCGCCGCTCGAGTGCGTCGTGCTCGGCGCCGGCGCCAGCCTCGAAGAGAGCGCGGTGACCGGACGGCCGCGGCATCGGCGGCGGTTCGGCCGGCGGTCGCGCCGCGGCTAGCCGGTCACGAACGGCTGATCGTCGTTGTTGGACGGTGCAGCCGTTGCACCTGCGAGCACGGTCTCCTGCGAGCGCTCGTGCAGCCGCTCCCGGCCCCGCTTAACGGCCGTGAGGAACTTCTCCAGGTTCACCTCGAGCGTGGAGAGGATCGAGTCGGCCCAGTCCTCCATCTCGAGGCGGGTCTCCCGCGCCTGCCTCCGGGCGTCGTCGACGATGTCCTGCGCCTGGCGCTCGGCGATCTTGACGATCTCCGTCTGCGAGGCCTCTCGCACCGCCTGCTCGCGAGCCTCCCCGAGCAGCCGGTCGGTCTCGCGCTTCGCCTCGGCGAGCATCTCCTGGCGCTCCTTCACGATCCAGCGCGCCTGCTTGATCTCCTCCGGGATGGTCGCCCGCATCTGGTCGAGGATGTCGTAGATCTCCTCGCGGTCGATGCGAACCTGGTCGGTCAGGGGGACGGCCTTCGCGTTGTGCACGAGGTCGTCGAGCTTGTCGATGAGAACCAAAACGTCCATCTAGCCTCCCGAGTCTACCGGCCAAGCCTCAGAAGCCATGGCGAACCGGCCTCTCCTGTCTGACGAGCGAAGCGAAGTCACTGACCCTCCCCTCGGAGAAAATGCGAAGCACTTTCTTCGATTCATTCTTGCGGATTTTCCGGAGTTCCCGGCCGACCCTGTGGGAAAAGCTCGGCGAAGCGCTTGGCTACGCCTTCGGGCACGAGGTCGTCCACCTTACCGCCGAAGGTCGCTATCTCCTTTACGCCGCTCGAGGAAACGAAGCTGACGCTCGGGCTGGCCATGACGTAGACGGTCTCGACCTCGGGCGCCAGCGTCCGGTTGAGCTGGTTCATCTGGAACTCCCACTCGAAGTCGGAGATGACGCGGAGGCCCTTCACGATCGCCTTCGCCCTCCACTTCCGCGCGAAGTCGACGACGAGCTCGGAGAAGACGTCGACCTCGACGTTCTCAAGGTCGGCGAGGGCCTCCTTGAGAAAGGCGACCCGCTCGTCGAG
>JBKOVW010000386.1:0-8603 GCA_046724095.1 Actinomycetota bacterium
AAGCATAGAGCGCCGTGTCTCGCGCTCTTTCCGAGGGGCTGGTCACGCAGAGGTCGGGCGGGCCGTCGGTCCAGGACTCCACCGCTTCGGCGGCTGCCACCGGCTGCCGCGCCGAGACGAACAGGTAGTTGCGGTCTGCCACGTTCAGAGCTTCCGCCGCTCGGCGGCTGCGGTCGTCGGTACCTGCCCGGCGGCGGCTGTGTACTCGTGGATGGCACGCGTCAACTCGAGGATCTGGTTCGAGAGCGTGAGCAGCTCCTCGTTCTGCTGATCCTCCTCCTTCACGGTCTGCCACTCCTGATCGGCGAGCACCTGACGCTTCGCGTCCGCTCTGTTCTGACTGATCATCACGAACGTCGAGAGGAAGATCGCCTCGAGCGAGACGATCATCGTCAACAGCCCGAACGGGTAATGCTCGATGCGGAACCCGATCCAGCAGCCGAACCAAAGGATGTGCAGGTAGACGAACTGCATCGATCCCGCAAACGCCGTGATCTCGTCTGCGATCCGGTTCTGCACGCTTTCGGCACGCTTCTGGGCGTGCGCGAGCAGCGCCGGGTTCGGCTCGAACTGCATCTGACCGAGCCAGTCGTGCAACGACTGCTCGTTCGCTCTCAGTGTCTCAATACGCGACAAAGATGTGGTCCTTGACCCTGGTGACGCCCGGCGCTGCCCAGGCTGCGTTCACGGCTGCGTCGTGATCGGCCCAAGAGCCGACCGTGCCGCGCAGAGTGATGGTGCCGTTCTCACTCTTGACCTCGACACTTTCGGCGTCGAGCTTCGCGTTCCGCTCCATCGCTTTCTTGATCGAGTGCTCGACGTCGTGCGTCGTCGGCCCGGGAGGGACGAGGCGGATGTCGTCCTCGAGGCCGAGGACGCCGAAGACGTTGCCGGCGACCGATTCCGCCTCGCTCCGCTGGAACTGGAAGTTTGCCTCGCCGGTCAGCTTCACGACCCCGTCCGAGACCTTCGCGTCGACGCTGCGGGGCACAACGCCGTTCAACATCAGCGCCTGCAGCACGTCACGCCTGACCTCCGCGTCTTCGCGCTTATGCTCGGTGAGGATGCGGACGTCGAGGTCGTTCTTCACCTGCGCCACGCCGTAGATCTGCTCGGCGTCGTGCTGCGCGTCGCGCTTCTCACGAAAGCTGCCGACGGTTCCGCGAAGCGTGACGATGCCGTCGTCATCGGCGGTGACGGCGATGGTGCTGTCGTCGACCTTCGGATCCCAGTGAAGCTCATCGTTGACGTAACGCGCCAGATCGTTGTTCGACATCGTTCGACTCCTTTCGTTGGGTATGGTCACGCAGGCGCGCGTAACACGGTGCCGTCCTGCGGCGCGACCCTGCCCGCCCCGGCAAGCACCGCCGCGACAACTGCCCCGAACACGAAGCCGCCGACGTGCGCGAAGAACGCGACGCCGCCGCCATGCGCTTTCGACCCGAAGAGGCCGAAGTTCGCCTCGAAGAGCTGGTAGAGGAACCAGAATCCGAGGAAGAACCAGGCCGAGACGCGCACCGGAAAGACGACGACAAGCCCGAAGACCGTCGAGCGCGGATAGAGGACGAAGTACGCACCGAGGACGGCGGCGATCGCGCCGCTCGCGCCGAGGTTCGGCACGCGCGCCTCGGCGCTGGTGCCGAAGAGCAATGTCATCGCCGTCTGGGTCAGCATCGCCACGAAACCGCCCGCGAAGTAGAAGGCGAGGTAGCGGAGGTGGCCGAACGCGTCCTCGACGTTCTTGCCGAAGACGGCGAGGAAGAGCATGTTGCCGAGGATGTGATCCCAGCTGCCGTGCAGGAACATCGACGTGATCCAGCTCACCCCCCACGGCTCGGGCCCGTGGCACGTGTTGTTCACCGTGCACGGGTAGAAGGAGGCGTGGTGGATGGAGGAGTTGAGGTGCGGTAGCTCGTAGAAGAGCCAGACTGCGAAGTTCGCGACGATGATCCCGACGTTGACGAGCGGAAAGCGCTTCGCGGGGATGCCGTCCGAGAGGGGCAGCATGCGGCCAGTTTGCGTTCATGCAGCGAGGTGCGCATCGGCGATTTCGCTGACGGATTGCGTACCTGATGCAGCCGCTCCGCGACTCGGCTGATTCGGCGCCGCCGGCGGGTCGCGAGACTCGCAGAATGCGCTCGACGGAAACGTGGAGGCGGTATGCAAAGCCGGGGATCCTCGTACTCGTCGCCGGCATCTCGCTGTACGTGCTGCTGCCGAGCCTTACCGCCGTGTTCTCGTCGTGGAATTCGCTCTCTCGGCTGACCTGGTACTGGGCCGCAGCGGCGCTGCTTGCAGAGGCGGCTGCGTTCGTCTGCCTGTGGCAGCTCGACCGAATCGCGCTGAACGAGCCGAGCTGGTTCGTCGTCGGCTGCTCGCAGCTTGCCGGAAACGCGGTCGGGAAGGTTGTTCCCGGCGGCGGCGCGACTGCAACCGCCGTCACGGCAAACATGATGCGACGGGCCGGCGTCGACTCCGCTGACGCGGTCAGCGGACTGACCGCCTCGACGTTCCTGCAGATCGGGACGCGGCTGGCACTGCCCGTCTTCGCTCTGCCGGCGATCGTCGGCGGAGCCGCCGTCGACCGCGGCCTGAAGACGTCTGCTTATCTCGCCGTCGCCGTCGTCGCCCTGCTGATCGGCGCGGGTGTGCTCGCGTTTGCGTTCGACCGGCCACTGCAGTTGGCCGGGCGCGCCGCCGAGTGGGTGCTGAACGGCACCGTCCGGCGGCGCCGGAGGATCACGGACGTCCCGCGGCGGCTGCTGAACGAGCGCGACTTCGTCCGCACAAGCCTGGGCCGCCGCCGCCGGGCGGCGGTCGTGTCTGCCGTCGGGTCGACCGGCTTCGACTTCGCCGCACTCCTCTGCGCCCTTCGCGCCGTCGGGGCAGACCCGCGTCCTTCCCTCGTCGTTCTCGCGTATGCAGCGGCCGGCCTGCTTGCGCTCGTGCCCGTGACGCCCGGCGGGCTCGGCTTCGTCGAGGCGGGTCTCGTCGGCACGCTCACGCTGGCGGGCGTGAGCGCCCCGGACGCGGTGCTCGCGACGCTCACGTACCGGCTCGCCTCCTACTGGCTGCCGATCCCGGCAGGCGGCGTCGCCTATGTGCTCTTCGACCGGCGCTTCCCCGCGAAGGCCCTGCGGAATTCCCGCACGAGGTCAGCGCAGTCTCCGATTCGCGAACAGGGCGCGCACGCGACAGTCCGCGCGGTAGATCGACCTTAGGAGGTCATAGATGGACTCGATTGTCGAACGGGCGCAGAAGTCGGCGGAAAGCGACCTGAAGCGCGTGCGCTGGGCGTTGGGAATCAACGGCGCCCTCTGGCTCGCCTTCGGGGTCGTCATCCTCGTCTGGCCCGGCCCGAGCCTCTACGCGCTGGTCATCCTGTTCGGCGCGTTCTCGCTTGCGAGCGGCATCGTCAACCTCGCCGCGGCGATCGGCTCGCCGATCAAGCAGGGCCGCGGGTGGCTCGCGCTCATGGGCGTCCTCGGCATCGCCGTCGGCGTGGTCGTCTTTCTCTGGACGGACATGTCCGCGCTGGCGCTGCTGTATGTGATCGGCGCGTACGCGATCGTCTTCGGGCTCTTCGCGATCGGCGGTGCTTTCTCCGTTCCGCTCGACGGCGGCGACCGCGCGCTCATCACCCTGACGGGCCTCGTATCGATCCTCTTCGGGATCGTGATGTTCGCGAAGCCCGGCGACGGCGCGATCGTCCTGCTGGCGCTCATCGCGGCGTTTGCGCTCGTGCGCGGACTGGGTGAGCTGGTCGTTGCGATCGGCTGGAAGCGCTTGTTCGAACGCGAGCTGAAGCGCACCTTCGCACAGGCGAAGCCGAAGCCTCAGCCGGCCTCGTCATGAGTAAGACCCCGGAACGCCGGCGGCCGCAGGACGCGTCCGCCGGCGTCCCTGGGTCGGATGCTCCGATCCTCATCGGTTACGACGACACGACCGGCGCGCGGCACGCCGTCGAGGTGGCAGCTGCATTGTTCGCGGGACGCCGTGCCGTCGTCCTGGACGTCGCCCCGTTGCTGACGGCGGCCGAGAGCGTCGCCGAGATGAGCGTCGTCGCGCCCAACTTCGACGAGGTCAACACCGCCGACGCCTTGACGCGAGCGGAGGCAGGCGCACAGCTCGCTCGCAGCGCCGGTCTCACCGCCGAGGCGCAGGCCGAGCTCGATGCGCCGACCTGGGAGGGCATCGTCGAGGTTGCCGACGAGATCGGCGCGGCGGTGATCGTTCTCGGCTCCCGCGGCCTCAGGGGCATCCGCGTGGCGTTCGAGGGCAGCGTGTCGCACGACGTCGCCGAGCACGCCGGGCGGCCGGTGCTGATCGTTCCTCCGCCGCGCGGCGCTCAGGATGCGAGCCGGTAGGCGAGTAGCAGGGGGTCTCGGCGCTCGGATGCGTCGGCGACGCGCTCTAGCCTGCGCGCCTGGCGCAAGACGGGCGCAGGGCCTCGACCCCGGGCGCCGGCGCCTCAGCTCTGGTCGACACCGTCCTGCGACTGCCGCTCCAGCTGCTGGCGCTGCTCGGCCTGTTCAGCGCTGACTCGGCCCTGTCCATCATCGTCACGCTCGGAAACTGCACCTCGTCGATCTCATTCAGCAGGCTCTAGGTGATCCGCTCGCCTCTAGGTGATCCGCTCGCGCAGTGCGGTGGAGTTCATGTGACCTCCCGATGTCGTGGTCGCACGGCGATGCGGGTACCCCGACAGGCCGATCTAAATCGCCGCCGGTCCGACCCCGCTACCCTCCGTGTCCGTGGCCGCGTCCCCCTCTGAGCTGATCGACGAGAGGATCCACGAGCTGGGCGACTGGCGGGGCGAAATGCTCGCGCGGATCCGTGCTCTGATCAAGCAGGCCGATCCCGGCGTGGTGGAGGAATGGAAGTGGAAGGGGACTCCCGTCTGGTCCCACGATGGAATCATCTGCACCGGCGAGAGCTACAAGAGCGTGGTGAAGACGACCTTCGCCAAGGGCGCGTCGCTCGACGACCCGTCGGGGCTGTTCAACTCGAGCCTGGAAGGCAACGTCCGGCGCGCCATCGATTTTCGCGAGGGCGACGAGATCGACGAGAAGGCTTTCAATGCGCTCGTGCGCTCCGCCGTTGCCTTGAATACATCGCGCGGCGCCTGACTCGCCCGCGGCTGGCGCCTCTCGGGCACGCCGGATCCTCTTACCGTCGCTGGTACTCTCCATAAGGTTCAATGGATAGTCCAAACCTGCTGATACCGCTCCTGGTGGCGCTGGCGATGGGATTGCGGCATGCCCTCGACCCGGATCACCTCATGGCGGTCACCACCCTCGTCGCCGGTTCGGACGAGGGCGGAACACGCCGGGCAGCGAGGCTCGGCACCACCTGGGGCCTCGGCCACGCGCTCGCGATCAGCGTGCTCGGACTTCCGATCGTCTTCTTCCACGCCGCGCTGCCGGAACTGATCCAGCGCAGCGCCGAGACCGCGATCGGCGTGATCATCGTCGTGCTCGCCGCACGCCTGCTCGGCCGCTGGCGCAACGGCGCCTTCCACATGCACGTCCACGAGCACGACGGGCGGTCGCACGTGCACGTCCACACGCACAGGGCCACCGCACGCCACGAGCACGAGCACGCGCGCTCGCGCACGCCGCTGCAAGCGTTCTTGATCGGGGTCACGCACGGCATCGGCGGCAGCGCCGCCGTTGCGCTGCTCCTGCTTGCTTCCGTCCCGAGCCGGCTCTGGGCCGCTGCGGCGCTGTTCATCTTCGCCGCGGGCACGGCCGTATCGATGGGCGCGCTCTCGGCGACGTTCGGCTGGCTGGTCGGCCGGCGGCCCGTCCGGGAGCGTTTCCGCCTCGCGGTCGTGCCACTCGCGGTCGCGGGACTGGCCTTCGGCAGCCTTTACGCCGCCGCCGCGTGGCTGCCCGTGGTCGCCCCTTTCTGAGCTACTGACCCGCTGGAACGGCGGCCGCCTTCGCGCCGGCGAACTCGGGAGCGTCCTCGAAGTAGACGACGTTGTCGTAGCCGAGGTACTTGATCAGCCGGTTCTGCACGGAGAGCAGGCGCAGCGGTTCGTCGTCGCTGGCGTTGAAGTGCTGATGCACCGTGTTCTGGGGGACGTAGAGCGTGTCGCCCGGGCGGAACTCGTGGCGAGTCGGCTCCGTCGCGACCCGCGCGTAATAGCGCTCGGCGATCTCGGCCTCGACCTCCCAGTGAAGGCTGTAGCCCTCCCCGGAGAGCACATAGAACACCTCGTCCGCCATGTGCAGGTGCTTCGCGGAGCGGCTGCCAGCCGGGATCTCCTGCTCGAAAACGTCGACGCTGAAGACACGGACGTCAGGCGTGTCCTTCGAGCAGAGCACGCGGACTTTGCCGTCTCGCGTCGTCTCCCAGACGGTGTCGGCCGGCTTGACGACCTTCTTGCGCTGGTCGACGCCGGGCGTCCAGACGCGCCCCCATTCCTCACGCGGACCGAATTCGTCCACGTTGTCGATCGGCGCGCTGCGGCCCTGCTGGATCAGTCCGAAGTACATCCACGTCGACTTCGCCTTCATCACGAGTGCCTTCGCGGTCTCGTCGCCGTCGTTGAAGTGGCGGTGCACGGAGTCGGTGTGCACTACTACGAGATCGCCGGCCTCCCAGTCGTAGCGCTGGTCGTCGTGGATCTCGTAGCCGGACCCCTGGAGGATGTAAAAGACGGCCTCGTTCTGATGGCCGTGGCCGTGGTTCGACTTTCCCGCGGGGATCTCGACGAAGTGGACCTGAATGTTCTGTGTCAGGAACGGATCGTCGCCCGGCCCGATCCGCCACCAGGTGCGCGAGTCCTTCGAGTCGCCGGAATGGCCGACGGATGCATCGTCGACGACGACGTCGTCGTTGCGGACGCGCGGCGCCGCGAGTTGCGCGCGGCGAAACTCTTTCAACCCGTACTGCTCGGAGCTCATTCCGCGCAGGAAGACGCGGCCTTCCTCACCCATGGTCTGCCTACCTCCCGGCTCGCTGGCCTTTCGACGTTACCATAATGTCTTACCATCAGACCCTTCCACCTTGCGGTTTACACTGAGCCAATGGCCAAATCGGATGGAATGTTCGCGCCCGTCGCCGTCGCCCGCGCCTCGTCCGCGATCGCAGACCAGATCCGGACGGCGATCGTCACCGGCCAGCTCGGCCAGGGCGACCGGCTGCCGCCCGAGCGGGAGCTTGCCGAGCAATTCGGCGTCAGCCGCGTAACCGTCCGTGACGGGTTGCGCGCGCTCGAGGCGATGGGGCTGATCGACGTGCGCGTCGGCGCGCGCGGCGGCGCCTTCGTCACCGTTCCGTCGGGTGACGTCGTCGGCCAGACGATGTCCGACATGATGATGATGCAGGCGATCTCGCCGGAGGACATCGTCGAGGCGAGGCTGATCGTCGAGCTCGGCACCGTGACGATCGCATGCTCGCGCGCGACCGACGAAGACGTCGCGCTCCTGCGCGACCTCAGCGACCGCGCGCGGGGGGCGCTCGCCGCAAAGACCTACACGCGGGAGCTTTCGTGGGACTTTCACGCCCTGCTCGCCTCGGTGACGCACAACGGCGCGGTCGAAGGCCTGACGCAGTCCTTCCGCAGCTCGCTGTCGATGCATCCGATCCGGACGCGCGAAGGTGCGCGCGCATACGAGCGCACCGTCGAGGAGCACGAACGCATCCTCGTTGCGATCGAGCGGCGCGACGGCGCCACCGCCCGCCGCGAGATGGCGCAGCATCTGCTGCGTGGAACGGGGCTCGAGAAACGCGAGAGCGACCTGCTTGCGCTCTGGGACGCGAAGCCGAATCAGCGCTCGTCGAGGCGCCGCGCCAGGTAGTCCCACGCCTGGCGCAGCAGCGCCGGTGAGTAGCAGTGCTCTCGCTTGGCGAGTGCCTCGTCGTCGCTCGACCACGTCTTCGGTCCGCCGCCGGCCAGCGCTCGGATCTGCGTGCGGCAGGCGCGCTCGAGCAGGACGGCCGTCATCACGGCCGTGACGACGTCAGGCCCGCACGTGACGATCCCGTGGCGGACCATGAACGCCGCGTTGCGATCGCCGACCTCTACAGCGAGGTCGCGCCCCAGCTCAGGCGTCAAGATCAAGTCGCCGGTTTGCGTGAAGCGCGCCGGCCCCGGCGGCACGAAAAGCGTCCCCTCGTGTGAGAGCGGGCGCAGCGGCTCCTCCGTTGACGCGAACGCAACCGACCACGGCGCGTGCGTGTGCACGACGCTCGCGACGTCAGCGCGGGCCTGCATCAACGCCGTGTGGATCGGGTACTCGGCGTGGCGCCGGCCGTCGCCCTCGAGCACGTCGCCGTCCCACGAGACGAGGATGACGCGCTCGGCGGTGATCTCCTCGAACCCGAGCGTCGCCGCCTTCATCCAGACGCCGCGGCCCTCGGGGTCGCGGGCGGAGACGTGTCCCCAGACGAAGTCACCCTGATCCTCGAGCGCGAGGATGCGGCAGCCGAGCGCGACCTCCTCACGCAGAACGTCCGTCACTGGACGACAGTACGCGAAGGGCCGGGAAGCGAGCCCGGCCCTTCGGAACGACGGTTGGCGACGGCTCTCAGCCGCCCGCGGCCCTCGTGATGCTGTCGAACTTCTTCGACCACTTCACGTAGTTCGAGAC
>JBKOVW010000169.1:0-8110 GCA_046724095.1 Actinomycetota bacterium
GTCGACCAGCGCGCCCGAGCCGAGGTCGTCGACGAGAGCGAGCTCGTGTTTCCGCGCGACGCACGCGAGCTCCTCCACGGACGGCAGTTCGGTGAAGCCGACGACGCGGAAGTTCGACTGGTGCACGCGCAGCAGGACGGATGTGTCGGGCCCCGCCGCCGCCTCGTAGTCCGCGGCTCGCGTCCGGTTCGTGGTGCCGACCTCGCGCAGCCGTGCGCCGGAGCGGGCGAGCACGTCGGGAATGCGAAAGCCGTCGCCGATCTCGATCAGCTCGCCACGCGAGACGAGCACCTCGCGCCCCTCGGCGAGCGCGGCCAGCGCCAGCAGCACCGCCGCCGCGTTGTTGTTCACGACGAGCGCCGCCTCGGCTCCCGTCAGCCGGTGCAGCAGCTCTGCGACGTGCGTCTGCCGCGAGCCGCGCGCGCCGGCCTCCAGGTCGTACTCGAGGTTGGAGTAGCCACGCGCTGCCTGCGCCACGTGCTCGAGCGCCCCGGCAGCGAGCGGTGCCCGGCCGAGGTTCGTGTGCACGATCACGCCAGTCGCGTTCAGGACGCGCCGGAGCCGGGGTGCGCGGGCGGCTCGCAGCTCGGCGTGGAGCTGCTCGGCGAGGTCGCCAGGATTCGCTCCCGCTTGTATCTGTTCACGGGCGCGTCGGAGAACGGCGCGCGCGGCGCCGACGGCGAGCGGGTCGTCGCTCGTGCGGGCGAGCTCGTCGACGGACGGAAGATCGCGCAGCCTCATGGCGCGAGTGTAGAAGCAGCGCGCCGCTGCCGATGACGCCGGCATGGACGCCGCCGCAGGCGCGCTCGTCAGGGCGCGTCACGATCTCATGCGAGGCCGCCCCGACCTCGCTCTTGCCGTGCTGGGCAACGTGAGCGGCGCCGAGCTCGAGTCTCCCGACGTCTGGCGCGTCCGAGCGCTCGCGACGTACCAGCTCGGCCGGTTCGAGGAGGCCGTTCAGGCAGCCGAGCAAGGCCTGGAACGCGCTCCCAACGACATCCAGCTGCTCGACGTGCTGGCTCTCGCGAATTCCGAGCGCCGCAGGAAGAAGGATGCGCTGCATGTGATCGACGCGGCGATCGACCTCCGTCCGGAGGATCCGATTCTGCACGCGCACAAGGCCGTCATCCTCACTCGCAACGCGGCGAACGCGATCGGCTTCGCGTCATATCGAAAGGCTCGCGCCGCGGCGGAGGCTGCGCTTTCGCATCGACCCGGGCTGTCCGACTGCGCTCAAGGCTCGCGCGCAGGTCGCTGTGCTCTCGGGCGAGCGGCGTGCACGCGCGTTCGCGGCCCGCGCGCTCTCGGCCGAGCCCGGCGACGATTTCGCGCACGCGCTCTACGGCAATGCGCTCACGAACCGCGGGCACGTCACTAAAGGTCGGGAGCACTACGCGGAGGCGGCGAGGCTCGATCCACAGAGCCCGGACGCCGCGCTGCTGCTGCGAACGACGAAGCCGTTCAGTCACATCGGCGCCCTGCCGCTCCGTCTCTATTGGCGGCTCGGTCCGCTGCCGGTGATGTTGACGCTCCTCGTCCTGGTGCTCGGGTTTCTCTGGCTGTACCTGGCGACCGGAATCGGCGCGCCGCTTGCCGTCGTCGGGATCCTCTTCATTCCGTTCTACTGGTACCTCGTGGTCGCGGGCGCGATCGCGCGCGGGAGCCGCGGGCGCTAGGCGTCCAGACCGTTTAGGTCGCTCGGCATCCTGCCGATGAGCGGGACATGGACGCTGCCGCAGGCCCGCTCGTCAGGGCGCGTCACGACCTCGCGCGAGGTCGGCCGGACCGTGCGCTCGCGGCACTGGAGCAGGTCACGGGCGCGGAGCTCGAAAGCGAGGAGTTCTGGTCGCTGCGGGCCGCTGCGCTGTACGACGGCGGCGACGCGAAAGCAGCGGTCGAGGCCGCGCAGAGAGGCCTGGAGCACGACCCGTCCGACTTCGCCTTGCTGGACATCCTCGCCCTCGCGCAGCTCAACTCGGGGCGCAAGAAGGAAGCCCGCGCGACCATCGACTCGGCGCTGCTGCTCTACCCGGAGAGCGCGGAGCTGCACGCGCACCGCGCACTGATCCTGGCGCTCTCCGCCGCGCGGCCGTTCCGGCTGACCTCGTACAAGCATGCTCGGGCGGCCGCCGACGAGGCGGTCCGGCTGGATCCCGACTCCGAGACTGCTCTTCGCATCCGCGCGAAGATCGCGGCGATGTCCGGCGACGGCCGTGCCGAGGTCTACGCGGCCGAGCTGCTCGAGCAGGACCCCGAGAGCGAAACCGCCCACGTCATCACCGGGGCGGCGCGTGCGAACCGCGGCAACGTACGCGCAGGACTCGACCACTTCCTCGAGGCGGCTCGCCTCGACCCGTCCGATCCCCAGCTGGCCTGGCTGGGCAGGCGCAGCCGTGCGCTGCAGCGCTGGTACGCGCAGCCGCTGCTGTTCCTCGAGCGCGTGACCCGCGGCCACGTGCGCGTCGGCTGGATCGTGATCGTCCTCCTCACTCGCGCCACACATGTCGCGCTGCTGAACGCTGTCGCGATCTTGTTCTGGATCTACATGTGGGTCGTTCACATCCACATCCGGCGCAGCACCGGGAAGGCGCCGAAGTGAGCGTCGATCGCATCGAAGGCCTGCGCGCTGCGCTGACCGCGGCGCCGGACAATCACGCGCTGCGGCTGATGCTCGCGGAGGAGCTCGCGAGCGACGGACAGCCCGGCGAAGCGCTGGCGGAGTACGATCTACTGCTTGCAGCCGGTCAGCTCGACGAGCACGGGCTCGTCGCCGCGGGCCGCGCCGCTCTCGCAGCCGGTCGTCACGACCGCGCGCAGGCGTTTGTCGAGGCGGCGGGCGCGGCCGGCGCCCTCAACGGGATCTCCGAGCTGAAGCGGGAGATCAACGACGCGCTCGGGCTTCAGCATCTCATCCAGGTCGTGAAGCAGGGCGTCGGCGAGGACGGCGCTCCCCTGCCGGAGCTCGAGCTCGACTCGAAGCCGGCGGTCACCTTCGCGGACGTCGGCGGCCTCGACGACGTCAAGAAGGCGATCAACCGGACGATCATCCTGCCCTTCCAGCGCGCGGACCTCTACGAGAAGTACAAGCGCGGAGCAGGCGGCGGTGTGCTCCTCTTCGGCCCGCCCGGCTGCGGCAAGACGCTGCTTGCGCGCGCGACCGCCGGTGAGTGCGGCCTGCCGTTCTCGAACGTCAGGATCGAGGAGATCCTCGACCCGTACTTCGGCGTCAGCGAGAGGAACCTCCACGACGCATTCGTGCAGGCGCGCCGCTTCGCGCCGTGCGTGCTCTTCGTCGACGAGCTCGACGCGATTGCCTTCGCGCGGCGCAAGTTCTCCGGCAACGTCGGGCGTCCGCTGGTCGACCAGCTGCTGCAGGAGCTCGACGCGATCGGCGCGGATAACGAGAACGTCCTGGTGCTCGCCGCGACGAACGCGCCCTGGGACGTGGACGAGGCGATGAAGCGCCCGGGCCGGTTCGACCGGATCGTGTTCGTGCCGCCTCCGGACCCACCCGCGCGTGAGCGTATCCTCGGCCTCCAGCTCGCCGGCCGCCCGTCGGAAGGCGTCGACGTCGCCAAGATCGCGAGGCGAACGCCCCTGTTCAGCGGCGCCGACCTCAGTGCGCTCGTCGAGCGTGCCGTCGATCTCGTGATCGACGACGCGCTCGAGCGTGGCGAGGAGCGGCCGCTCGCGACGCGCGACCTCGAGCAGGCGGTCGCCGGCATGCGGCCGTCCACGCTGGAATGGATCGCGACCGCGCGCAACTACGTCGAGTTCGCGAACCAGGGCGGCCGCTACGACGAGGTCGCCGAGTTTCTCGTCTCGCGCGAAGCGCGGTCCTGGAAGGACTAGGAGCCGATCGCGACGTCGAAGTGCTCGGAGCGCTCGTCGTGCCGCGACAGCAGCTCCCGCGCCTTAGGCTCGATCACGGCCCGCTCGTAGTCATCGCCGGCAAACGCGCGCACTGCGTCGTACGACTCGAAGCGCGTGATCGTCACGAACGCGATCTCGTCGCCTGCGTCGCGGCGCAGCAGCTCCGCGCCGAGGAATCCCGGCACGCGCTGTATCGACGGGAACATCTGCTCGCGCAGGAAGCGCTCGTACGGGTCGGCGTTCTCTCGCGAGGTCCAGCCGTGCCAGAGCCGCGCGATCACTGCGCGTCGGCTTTCGCGGGCGCTGCAGGCATCTCGGCGCAACGGCGGTCGTAGCACTGGAGCACGTACGCGACCGCCTCGTCGACGTCGTTCGTGACGCGCAGGAGATCCAGGTCTTCGGGCGAGATCATGCCGTCGGCGAGCAGCTCCCCGCGGATCCACGCCAGCAGCTCCCCCCAGTAGTCCGAGTCGAACAGAACGACCGGGAAGTGCAGGACCTTGCCGGTCTGGATGAGCGTCAGCGACTCGAACAGCTCGTCGGCCGTGCCGAAGCCGCCGGGAAAGACGACGAACCCCTCCGCGGCCTTCACGAACATCGTCTTGCGCGCGTAGAAGTGACGGAAGGTCAGCGACAGGTCGACGTACGGGTTGCTGCGCTGCTCGTGCGGCAGCTCGATGTTGAAGCCGACCGAGAGCCCACCGGCCTCCTTCGCGCCGCGGTTCGCGGCCTCCATCACGCCGGGGCCGCCGCCGGTGACGACTGCCCAGCCGGCCTCGGCGAAGCGGCCGGCGACCGCGCGCGCGTTCACGTAGGCCGGATCGTCCGCGGGCACGCGCGCCGAGCCGAAGATCGTCACGGCCGGGCGGTCGATCCTGTCGACGGCCGCGAAGCCCTCGCGAAACTCCTGCGCGATCGTCGCGACGTGCCGCTCGAGGTCCGCCGCCCGCTCGTCGGACGACAGGATGCGCCGGTCTTCCATCACAAGCGGTGCTGCGTGACGTGCGTGGCGAACATCCCGAGGACGAGCAGCGTCGCGAGCAGCCCGTAGAGCACGCCGATCTGGACTGCGCGGGTCGGCCCGCCGCCGGGCAGCGCGATCGGGTAGGTGCTGCCCATCGCGAACTGCTGGCCGGGCGGCGCCTCGACCGAGCGCCGCGCGAGCTGGATCGAGCGCCAGACCGAGCCGCCGTCGAGGATCCCGAACGGGAGCAGGTTGATCAGGTTGATCAGGAAGCCGGCGTACGCGAGCGCGCGGAACAGATCGGAGTTCGTCGCCTCGCCGATCGCCCAGCAGGCGGCGGCGCCGACGCCGCCGTAGGCCGGTCCGGCGAGCGACACGAGCGCGTTGCGCCACGGATTGAGCGGCGCGTCCTTGATCAGCACGTAGGCGCCGAGAAACGGGATGAAGGTCGGCCAGGTCGAGTGCAGGCCCTGCCGCCGCGCCTCGAAGAAGTGCCCCAGCTCGTGCACGAGGATCAGCAGCACGAACCCGATGGCGAACTTCCAGCCCCAGAGCAGCGCATAGCCGCCGACCGCGATGAAGATGCTGAAGAACTTCACCGCGGCGAAGCCGAACTTGGCGATCAGGACGATGGCGGCGCCGATCGGCGCCCAGATCCTGCGCAGCAGTCCGCGCCAGTCGGTGCCGCGGCCGGGATGGATCGGGTCGTACTCGCGTTCCATTCCGGGCATTGTGCCGGTGCCGGCCGACACGCCGCCTGACGCCTAATCCGCTCTGCGCTCGAGAGCGTAGGAGCCAGAGGTGGCGCACGTCGAAGTCTCGTCGCGCAGACCCCGGCTGGCGGATGGTCTCCCCGGGGCTGAAGCGCGTCGCGTGGCGGCAATCCTTGCCCGCTGCGAGGCAATCGAGCTCGGGCGTTCCGCGCGCCTCTTCCGCAACTCGCTCGCGGCCGCAGCCCTCGTTGCCGTCGAAGAAGGGTTCGTCGTGATGTGCGCAACCTTCTCGGAGCCGTCGCGCTCGCTCGTCACCTGCGAGGCCGGCCCCGGTCGGCTCCTCCTCCCGCCCGCGCCCGGCGAAGTCTTGTGCGCGGTAGGGCCTGCACGGCTGACGCTCATCTCACCGGCGGTGAGGGACGAGCTGCTCACACTGCCGATCGTCGCGCGCAGAGTCGTCGAGCAAATGGCCTTCACTCTCGGCGAGAAGCACGAAGCGCTCGCGATCTTCGCGCAGACGCGGCATGTGGAACGCGTGCGCCGAAAGCTCGTCCAGCTCGCGCGCGGGTATGGACACGTCGCCCGCGACGGAGTCCGGATCGACTTCCCGATCACGCACGCTCTGCTCGCGCAGATGATCGGCTCGTCGCGCGAGACGGTGACCCGTGCTCTGGAGCAGCTGCAACGCGACGGCATCGTCGCGCGCCACGGCTCGACGTACCTCCTCGTCGCGCCGGTCGAAGCTCTGTAGCCCCGCTCCGCTGTGATCGGCGTCACACGATGTGACGGAGATCACATCCCCGCCCCATCGCGGCTCATACGCTCCATCCAGCGGGTGATGGCAAGGGCGCTCGGCAAGGTGTTGCTGGTGGCTGGGGCAGGCCTGTTGCTGTACCTGTTGATCGTCATCGTCAACGGCACCGTCACGGCGGTGTCGGGCTCTTCGGCGGCGCCGGCCCGTTCGCATGCGACGCCGGCCGCGGCCGAGCTCGCCCGCGGCCGGCGGATCTTCCGCTTCGATACGTTCGGAGATCAGGCCTTTTGGGGCGGTGCCCTTCAACTCAACCGCGCGATCGCCGGCCAGAAGAACGGCGGCGTCGGCCCCGGCGTCAGTCCGAAGACGGCGCTTCAGGTCGGCTTGAAGGTGGACGCCACGCGCATCCCGAAGCGCGTGGCGGCCGCGATCAAGGCGGGCAAGGTGAACCTCAAAGATCCGAAGGTCACGCTCAGCCTCCTGAAGCTGAACGCGGTGGTCGGAGTTCGGGGCTTCTTCCGCGGCAATCGCCTGACCTCGATGGGGATCACGTGTGCGGTCTGCCACTCGACCGTGGACGACTCGTTCGCGCCCGGGATCGGACGGCGCCGCGACGGATGGCCGAACCGCGACCTCAACGTCGGCGCGATCATCGGGCTCGCGCCGAACAAGAAGCCGATCACCGATCTGCTCAAGGTGGACGAGGCGACCGTCGACAAGGTGCTCGCGAGCTGGGGGCCAGGCAAGTTCGACGCCGAGCTGTTCCTGGACGGGAAAGCGTTCCGCCGCGACGGCAAGTCGGCGGCTGCACTGATCCCGGCGGCCTTCGGGTTGGACGGGATCAACCTGCACACCTACACCGGCTGGGGCTCGGTCCCGTACTGGAACGCGTTCGTCGCCAACCTCGAGATGCACGGAATCGGGAACTTCGACGACGACCGGCTCTCGAACGCCAAGCAGTTCCCGGTCGCCGCGCGCGCCGGCTTTGCACATGTCCGAAACAAGCGGGACCTGATCACGTCGAAGCTGGGGTCGCTGCAGCTCTACCAGCTCTCGCTCCCGGTCCCACACTCGAATCGCTTCGACCGTGCCGCGGCTGCCCGCGGCCGCGTCGTGTTCAACGGTCCCGGTCGCTGCGCCAACTGCCACATGCCGCCGTCGTTCAGCGACGCCGGCTGGAACCTCCACACCGGCGACGAGATCTGCATCGACAACTTCCAGGCGAACCGTTCGCCGACCTTGCGCTACCGCACGACGCCGCTGCGTGGGCTCGTCGCGAAGATGAAGGGCGGCTTCTATCACGACGGTCGTTTTCCGACGCTCATGGCCGTCGTCGACCACTACGACAGCTGCTTCAAGCTCGGGCTGTCGGCGCGCCAGAAGAGCGATCTCGTGCAGTACCTGCGCGGACGGTAGGAACGCAGTCCGCCGCTGTGGCATCGCTGCCGACCCAAGGCGCTGTGTTGGACGGCCGCACGAGCTAAGCTCGCGCGCCCTCTATGCGGCGCCGCCGAGTGGCGCCTTCGCCGCTTCGCGCCGCTGTGCCATCGATGCCGACCCAAGGCGCTCTGTTGGACGGCCGCACGAGCCAAGCGCGCGCGGCCTCTATGCGGCGCCGCCGAGTCGGCGCCTTAGGCGAGTTCGGCCATCGTGCGCAGGGCGCCGGCGTCCGACGTGCCGACGAGCAAGGTGGTCACGCCCGCCTCGCGCCAGGCGTCCAGCCGGTCGCGGATCCGTTCCCGCGGGCCGACGAGCGCGATCTCGTCGATCAGCGCGTCCGGCACCGACGCGATCGCCTCGCGCTGC
>JBKOVW010000125.1:0-4896 GCA_046724095.1 Actinomycetota bacterium
GCTTCGCGCTGAACGCGCGCGAGCCGAGCTCGCGCGCTCCTCGGCGATTGGCGGCTGTTCTCTTCCGTGCGGAGCGAGCATGCTCCGCGTGCTCGCGTCGCATCAGTCCGCCGCCGCGTAAGCAGGCTTCGCACTGCTTACGCGGCGCCCTTGGTGGTTGTGATGGGTATCAGCGGGGATAGGAGGTTCGTGAGCGCCGCGGAGTTCCTACCCGAGCGGCTGTCCCTTCCTGCACTACGAGAGGCGGCGGCGGGGTGCCGTGGCTGCCACCTATGGGAAGTCGGCACCCAGACCGTCTTCGGAGAGGGCGCCAAGGGGGCGAGCGCGTTCTTCGTCGGCGAGCAGCCGGGCGATCAGGAGGACCGCGCCGGCAAGCCTTTCGTCGGCCCGGCCGGCCGGGTGTTCGACGACGCGCTCGAGGCGGCCGGGATCGACCGCGCCAGCGTCTACGTCACGAACGCGGTGAAGCACTTCAAGTGGCAGGCGCGCGGCAAGCGCCGGATTCACCAGAAGCCGAACTGGACAGAGATGACGGCCTGCCGGCCGTGGCTAGAGGCGGAGCTGGCAGTCGTGAAGCCGCGCGTCCTCGTCCTGCTCGGCGCGACGGCGGCGCAGTCGCTGCTCGGCCGCCAGTTCCGCGTCACCCAGCATCGCGGCGAGCTGCTCGATTCCGAGCTTGCCGAGGCGGTGACGGCGACCGTGCATCCGTCCTCGATCCTGCGTGGTGAGCCGTCAGACCGCGAGGTGAATTTCGCCGCGTTCGTCGACGACCTGCGCGCGGTGGCGAAGCTCCTCTAGGTGAACGGCGTCTCCGACTCTTCCGCGGCCTGAGCGCCTTCGGCCTCGCGCGCACGCTGCGCGAGATCGCCGCTCAGGTCCTCGGGATCGTTGTCCGTCTCTTCCCACGACGGATGGGGCTGCGGCGCGGCGAACCGGTCGCGGAGAGCGTACGCAGCGCCCGCGGCGAGCGCGAATCCCAGCAGTAGTCGTCTCATCGGTCCTCTCCTTCGGGGAGGACCTACCCTACGCCCCTAGTCGCCCCAGTCGAAATCGCGGCTCTTGCCCCAGAGGCTCTCCTCGTCGGCGTGAGCAACGACATCGGCGGCGGTGTCCTCGCCGGGCCAGGCGAGCACCTTCGCGTCGACGACCGCGGCCTCTTCGCCGTCCATCGTCTCCTCGAGGCGCGCCTGCTCCTCGGTCTTGAACAGGGGGTGGTTGTCGAACGGATCAGAGGCCTTGTAGTGCGTCAGCGGCATCGAGTTCTCGAGCCGTGAATTCCGTTCCTTCAACTCCAGGTGATCCTGGATGACCTTCGCGAACAGGGACGGTGTCTCGACCGGCATAGGTTCTCCTGAGTTTGGGGGCGGGGCGATTTTGCTGCGGGCGGGATTCTAGCCCCTCTGAGGGCATTTCCCACAAGAGCAGGGTAGAGAGACCTACGGATGCGCTACAGGCTCGGGCGCCGTCTCGACCCGGTTCTTGCCGTTCCGCTTCGCCTCGTAGAGGGCCGCGTCCGCGGCGGAGAAGAGCTCGGCGGCGGAGGACGCAGGCGGCGTCGCGGCGACGCCGAAGCTGGCGGTAACCGGGATCGGGGAGCCGTCCGCCGACAGCACGATGCGGCCCGCCAGGGCCATCCGCACCCGCTCGGCGACCTGAGCGCCGCCGGCCAGGTCGGTGCCGGGGAGGATGAGCATGAACTCCTCCCCGCCCCAGCGCCCGGCGAGATCGACGTCGCGGACCGACTCCTGCAGAAGCTGTGCGAACTCCCGCAACACGGCGTCGCCCGAGGGGTGGCCGTAGCGGTCGTTGACGTCCTTGAACCAGTCGAGGTCGGTGACGACCACGGCGAGCGGGCCGCCGAAGCGCTCGAGGCGCGCGAGCTCCGAGGCGAGCGTCTCTTCGCACTGCCGCCGGTTGGCTAGGCCGGTGAGACCGTCGACGAGCGCCTGCCGCTCGACGATCCGATGCAGGCGCACGTTGTCGAGAGCGACGACTGCATGGGAGGCGAGTGACACCGCGGTCATCCGGTCCTCGTCCTCGAAGTGATCGCCGAAGAGCAGCAGGGAGCCGAACGTCACCGCGCCCGCCGAAAGCGGGACCTCGACCTTCTCCGCGCCTTCGCCGGGCCTGCCGGCCTGGATCAGCTCGCCGTTCGACGAGATGATCACGCCGCCCTTCGCGGTCGTCGCCTCGACCGCCGCCTCGACGATCAGGCGCATGAGCTGGTCGGCGTCGTGGGTGGCGCCGAGCGCCTCGCCGAACCGGGCGATGACGTCGCGTAGGCGGCCCCGCTGGCGCTCGAGCTCGTCGAGGCGCGTCTGGAGCTGCGCGGCCATCTCGTTGAACGTCCGGGCGAGCAGGGCGAACTCGTCACGGCCCTGCACCGGGACACGCTGCTTGAGATCGCCACGCGAAATGGCGCGGGTGGCGTCGACGAGACGGCGCAGGGTGCGCACGATCGCGCGACCCTCGATGTAGGCGACGACGGCGACGAGCAGCAGGCAGGCGAAGAGACCGGCGAGCAGCCGCTGCATCGCGGCGTGGTTCGCGGCGTCGATCCGCGTTTGCGGGCTGATCACGCCGATCGTCGCGGACGGCATGTCGTCCAGCGTCTCGGCGACGAGCGTCCGGTAGCGCGTGCCGGAGAACGTCAGCGTGTGCGTCCTTCCGGGCAGCGCGTCAAAACGGGTGCCGATCGTGTCGGCGGGGCCGGCGACGACGCGCCGGTCCTCGATCAGGATGACGTGCTCGTCCGCGTCGAGCCCGGTGCGCCCCTCCAGACGGGTGACCAGGCTTCGGTCGAGCGGCACGGCGGCGATCACCGCGCCGCGCGTTCCGCGCTCGCCGACGACGGTCACCTGACGGGTGGCGGCGGTGGCGTCGACACGGCCGACCTGGAAGCCGTCGCCCCCCTCGACGCTGAGATTCGGATGACCGCTCAGCAGGCGCTGGATCGCGCCGCGGTCGCGCCGGATCAGCGCGCGCTGGAAGGCGAGATTGCGCGCCAGCTGCGCCGCGTCCTCGTCGGCGGCGACGAGCTCGTCCTGGTACGTGGCGAGGCCGGCGCGAAGGCCCGCCTGCAGCTGCGCGTCGACGCGCCGGGTCTCGCTGCGGGCGGCGACGGTCGAGAAGCCCCAGAACGCGGCCGCCAGCGGCAGCAGCGAGAGCAGCAGGAAATACGCAACGAGCTTGACCTTGAAACTAGCCACAACTTCCCCTCAAGTCCGACTCCCGGATGCCGATGGAATCCCTTGATCGAGGTATCGACAGTTGGGGGGAGGAACATGAGGGAAAGTTGCGCGCGCGTCCTGGCCGCCGCGCTGATGACGGGGGCGATCGCGGGCGTCGTGGGCATGGCGGCCCTGGTCAGGACGCCGACCGAGGCCGGCCCGCCGATCTCCGCTCCGCGGTCATCGCTCCAGCGCTCCGTCCGCCTGGCGGCGGAGCCGGCGCCGAGGCCCCACAGGCACACCGTGCGGCTCGTGACGAGGCACACGATCCACGTTCAGGCCCGGCCCTCCGTGGTCAGGCCGAGGCTCGCCGTCGTCCGCCGTCACGCGGCCGTGCGCCGCCCGGCCCGGCCGCGGCAGCTCGCGGTGCTCACGCCCGCCCCGCAGGCCGCACCGACGCCCCCGCCCCCCGCTGCACCGGCGGACGCCACCCCCGAGCCGCCCCCTGCTCCAACCACAGCGGACCCAGCGACCTCCAACGCGGAGGCCGACGGGCAGGAGGAAGCCGAGGACGACGGCCCGGGCCACGGCCACGGTCGCGGTCATGCGTACGGTCACGAGCAGCAGGACGACTAGGATGCGCGCGTGCCGCGCGTCAAGTCCAAAGTCGGCCCGCTCGGTCTTGCGCTCACGGCGTGGGACATCTGGCGCCGCCTGCCGCCCCGCCAGCGCAAGCAGATCCTGAACATCGCACGCAAGCACGGGCCGCGCGTGGCCGCGCGGGTCCTGCATGCGGCGCAGAACGCGCGCGCCGCGCGCGCAGCGAACCGCCGCCGCTAACGGCGCGTCAGCCGGCGGCGACGCCGAGCGCGGCGCGCACGATCCGGTCCTGCTCGCGGAGGTGCGCGGTGGGATAGCCCTCGCTCGGGCTCGCACGCCACGGACGTCCGACGTACGAGAGCGGCACGCCGGGCGCTTCGAGGCGGTGGCGAATCGTCCGCCACGCGCCCATGTTCTGCGGCTCCTCCTGAGCCCAGATGACTTCTTGGAGGTTGCGATACGACGCGACCACTTCCGCGTACTCGTCGACCGGAAACGGATAGAGCTGCTCGAGCCTCGCGACTGCAACGCTGCCCGCGGCGGCGCGCTGGTCGTGCCCGACGATGTCGTAGTACAGCTTCCCCGAGCAGAACACGAGGCGGCTGACCGCGTCGTGATCGGCCTGCGGATCGTCGATCACCGGGCGGAACGACCCCTCTGCGAGGTCCGCCAGCGTCGACGACGCCTGCTTCAGCCGTAGCAGGCCCTTCGGCGTCATCACGACCAGCGGGCGTCCTGCGGCGTCGAGCGCCTGCCGCCGGACGAGATGGAAGTACTGCGCGGACGTCGTGCAGTTCGCGACGCGGATGTTCTCCTGCGCCGCCAGCTGCAGGAAGCGCTCCAGGCGCGCGCTCGAGTGCTCGGGGCCGTTGCCCTCGTAGCCGTGTGGCAGCAGCAACGTCAGGCGCGTGGTCTCCCGCCACTTCGAGAGCCCGGCGACGATGAACTGGTCGATCACGATCTGCGCGCCGTTCACGAAGTCGCCGAACTGAGCCTCCCACAGCACGAGCGCCTCGGGAGCAGCGACGGAGTAGCCGTATTCGAAGCCCAGACACGCGTATTCGGACAGCGGGGAGTTGTAGATCTCGAACGAGGCCGTCTGGGCGTCGAGGTTCTGCAGGGGCGT
>JBKOVW010000086.1:0-7521 GCA_046724095.1 Actinomycetota bacterium
CGAGCATGATCGGACTCGTGCTCGCACTCGTCGTGGTGGCGATCGTCGTCACGCTGTTCGGCGGCTGGATCTTCGCGATCCCGATCGGCATCGTCGCGCTCATCCTGTTCGTGCTCTTCATCGCGGGCTGGGGCCGTCGCGCGGCGACGCGCACACCGAACACGCCGGCCTGACCCGTCGCAGGCCGCTGTTAGATTGGTCGCGTGGCGCGGCCATCGCTGCTTGCACGTCTTCGGCGCAAAGAGCCCGTGACCGCGGCGGCGCGACCGGCCGGGCCCCCGCGCCGCTCGCCGCCGCACCCAGCCCAGCTGCGGCGTGAACGCCGCGCGCTGCTCCGCGCGCGCGAAGAACGGCTGCGCGACCTCGGCGGCCTGATGCTCGAGATGTTCCGGCGCGACCAGTTCCGGCAGGACCTGCTCGTCGAGCGCTGCGACGAGTTGGTCGCCCTCGATGACCGCCTGCAGGAGCTCGACACGCTGCTGGCGGCGTCGGTGTCGGCGCGTCGGCCGGCGCCCGCTGCACGCTGCGCGTGCGGCGCCCCGCTCGTCTGGGGCTCGCACTTCTGCGGCAACTGCGGGCGGCCGGTGAGTGCGACGCCGCCGGTCGTGTCGTGCACGAAGTGCGGGTCTGCCGTTGCCGCCGATGCGAAGTTCTGCGCCGTGTGCGGACAGGCCGTCTCCGGCGAGCCCGCAGACGCGCTGCCGGCCCCGGCGTCGCAGGAACGCTGGGAGTCGTGAGCACGCCGGCGCGGCCTCCCGCCGACCCGGTCTGCCCTCGCTGCGGCGCTCCCCACGAACCGGGCCAGGAGTACTGCCTGGAATGCGGGTACCGCCTGCACCCGGCGCCCGGCCTCGCCGGCCGGCTCTCGGCCGCGTGGCAGGACCGCTTCGGCTGGTACCCCGGTGACTGGTTCTGGCGGGTGCTGCTCGGGCTGGTGGTCGCGATCGCTGGCGCAACGGCGGCGATCGTCCTGACGGACGCCGGTGCCGAGAACAACCCGATCGTCGCAACGGCCGGCGGCGCGCCCCATACGCCCACCACCGCCCCGGAGACGGCGACGGTGACCCTGCCGAGCCTCTCGACGGCCCCAGGCCCGCCTCCCACCCCTTCGAGGCCTCCGCCGCCGACGACCACCGCGCCCGCGCCTGGCTCGCTCACGTCCTGGCCGGCAGGCCAGAGCGGCTTCACGGTCGTCCTCGAGTCGATCCCGTCGAGCGCGGGCCGATCGCTGGCCGTGGCGAGGGCTCGGGCCGCCTCGAGGGCCGGACTGCCCCAGGTCGGCGTCCTGGACTCCGGCCAGTACTCGAGCCTGCACCCGGGCTACTTCGTGGTCTTCAGCGGGATCTACAGCTCGAGGGGACAGGCCGACGCGGCCCAAGCGGCCGCCGCCGACAAGGGGTTCCGGCTCGCGTACTCGCGGGAAATCACCCGCTAACCGTTCTCACGCGAGGCAACGAAAGCCGCGACTTTGTAACACGGCGCCGGGTCTTATAGACTCCGTGCTCGACGGACGTCGCCGGCCGACGATTTACCGCGACTTAACAAAGCTTTGCGGGGGATTAATGGGAGCCAGAGATACTGTTATTGAGGAGTACGCCGCCCAGCTTCAGGCCTGCATGTATCAATACTCGAGAGCCATCTACCGGTCGATTAAGGACCTGATCGACCCGTACGTGGCACCCGAGCTCCACCTCGAATACCGGCGGGCGGTGCTCGAGCAGTGCGAGCAGACGATGGAACGGCTCGCCCGCGATCCCCTCTACTTCGCGAAGCCGGACCGCGCGCTCTTCCAGGACATCCGCCGCTACTTCCCGATCACGGCGCAGGCCGAGGTCGCGTGGGCCGTCCAGGAGGGCGTCGCCGCTGCCGTCGCGTTCATCGAGGAGCAGATCGAGGCCGGCGCGCTCGACGGCGGCGTCGCGCGTTGCCGGGCGACGACGCGTAAGGGGAAGCCGTGCCAGCGCACGCCGCTTCCGGAACGCGACTACTGCCCGTCGCACCAGCACCTCGAGCGCTCCAAAGTCGCCGCCTAGCGGCGGCGCCCTTTTGTCCCTGTCGAGGTAGGCCGGGGCATTTGCAGCGGCGTCTTGTGCCTGGCACGTAACGAGTTCGTGACACGCCTGCGCCAGGACGCTGACATCGACATTCCGTCGCGCCGACGGACGGTACGGTCGCCGCCATGGGACGTTCGCTCCGCCATCTCGCCGCCGGCGCCTACTACCACGTCGGGTCAAAGGGCAACAACGACGAGCCGATCTTCCGCGACGACTGGGATCGCACCGTCTTCGACCAGCTTCTTCGTCACGTAAGACGACGCTACGGCTGGCGCCTGCACGCCCGCTGCCTGCTCGGCAACCACTACCACCTGCTCGTCGAGACGCCGGAGGCGAACCTCTCCCAAGGCATGCGGGACCTGAACGGCCAGTACGCCCGCGCCTTCAACGAGCGGCACGGCCGGAAGAACCACGTCTTCGGGCGCCGCTTCTGGTCCCGAGTGATCCAGTCCGAACGGCAGTACGAGCGGACCCTCGAATACATCCTCTCCAACCCGGTCCACCACGGGTTCGCCCGGCGCCTCGGCCACTGGCGTTGGGCGTCAGCGCCTGCGGTCGGTCGGATAGATTCGGCCCGTGTCGCACGACACCGACAAGCTGATCCGTCAGCTCTCGCTCGTCGCCTACCTGATGGCCGAGCGCCGGCCGCTCACCGCCCGGGACGTGAAGTCCAACGTCGAGGGGTATTCAGAGATGTCGGACGAGGCCTTCGCCCGCCGGTTTTACTCCGACCGGGCCGAGCTGCTCGCGCTCGGCGTCCCGCTCCAGTCCCAACGGGACGAGTTCACCGGCGAGGAGCTGTACACGCTCCGCTCGGAGAACTACTTCCTCGACAAGCTCGAGCTCGACGACGACGAGCTCGCGGCCCTCCAGACCGCGCTGTACCTGCTCGAGGGCAAGTTCGCATACGCGGAGCCGCTGCGGCTCGCGCTCCAGAACCTCGCGCTGGGACGGCCCGGCTTCGAGGAGCCGGCGAGCGAGACGGCCGTGCGGGTCGAGGTGCTCGACCCGGATTACTCCCCGGAAATGCCGGGACGGCTCGGCAAGCTCGAGGGCGCGATCTCGAAGCAACGCACGATCAAGTTTCCGTACTACTCGATCTCGCGCAACCGCCAGACCGAGCGCACCGTCAATCCATACGGGCTGCTGTCGGACAACGGCAGCTGGTACGTGATCGGACAGGACCTCGACCGCAAGGACATCCGCACGTTCCGCGTCTCGCGCATCCGCGGGGACATCCGCTTTGCGACGCGCCGCGAGCGTGACTTCCGCATTCCGGCTGACTTCGACATCGACGGGTACCGCGGGCGGCCGCCCTGGCAGATCGGCGACATCGCCGGCGAAGCGCGGATCGAGCTCGCAGGCGACACCGCCTGGTGGGTCGAGCGCGCCTTCGGCAACGCGGGCGAGCTCGAGGACGGCGTCTTCGTCACGGACTACTCGGCCGTTCCGCAGCTGGCCTCCTGGATTCTCCGCCAGGACGGACGCGCGATCCCGCTCGAGCCCGACGAGTTGCGTCGTGAGGTCGCTCAGGCGCTGCGCACAGTTCGTGCCAGTCACGAGACAGGTCCGCCCCAGCTAGCCGCCCCCGCCCCGCCGCAACCCGACGACGGGATCGGCGAGCGGCCCGCCGGCCCGGTCGTGCCCGAGCGCTTCGCCGTGCTGCAGGCACTCCTCGCGTACCTGCTCGCCGCGTGCGGCGAAGGCAACGACGCGACCATCCCCGCGCGCGAGATCGTCGAGCGCTTCCACATCCCCGACGACCAGCTCGAGGAACACCTGCAGCTGCTGAACCTCGTCAACTTCGGCGGCGGCTGCTACACGGTGTACGCCGCGCTCGAGGGCGAAAAGGTCCATGTCGACAAAGAGCTCTACGGTGACACGTTCAGACTTGCCCCGCGCCTGACACCGCTCGAGGCGCGCGCGATCCGCCTGGCGCTCGAGTTCGTCGGCCCGATGATCGCCGCGGACGCACACACGCCGCTCGATCGCGTGCGCAGGAAGCTCGAGGAGACGTTCGGCCAGTTCGAGCTCGCGCAGACGCCCAAGCCGCGCACGGGTGACGCGGAAGCCGACCTCGTCGCCACGCTCACGGAGGGGATCCGGGAGCGCCACCTCGTCGAGATCGAGTACCAGAAGGAAGGCGAGCAGACCTGGTCGCAGCGCATCGTCGAGCCGTACTCGCTCGAGCGCGAGCTGCCCAACTGGCGGGTGCACACGTGGGACCGCACGCGCAATGGTGAACGCAGCTTCCGGCTCGACCGCATGCGCAGCGCGAAACTGACAGACGAGAGCTTCGAGCCGCGCCCTGCGTTCGAGCCGCACAGGCTCCGCGACGCGCGCAGCGCAAAGGTGCTGTACGCAAAAGGCGTCGCCGCGCGCTGGGCGGCCGAGCGCGGCGCAACCCTGTTGAAAGACGGCACGGCTCTCGCGGAGATGCCCGTCGGGAGCGCGGAGTGGCTGATCGGGGAGATCCTCTCCCAGCGCGGCGAGGCGACCCTGCTCGAGCCCGAGGAAATGCGCGAGCGAATCTCTGCGCGGGCTCATGAGCTCGCGAACGAGCTCGGTGTGTCCCGGCTCCGCGCGCGCGCCTAGCCTGCCGGCAGCTCGAGCCGGAACAAGGAGCCCCGCTCGGGAGCCGACTCGATGTCGAGGGTGCCGCGTGTGCCTCGGCGATCGACCGCGCGATGAAGAGGCCAAGGCCCGTGCCGGGTTTCGTCGTCCCGCTACCCGAGCGCCCGAACTTCTCGAAGATCAGCTCACGATCCTCGCGTGGGATGCCGGGTCCCTCGTCCGCGACGTCGATCAGCACATGCCCGTCCTCCGTGCTTGCACTGACGTGAACCCGACCGCCCGCAGACGAGTACTTGACCGCGTTGTCGACGAGGTTCTGGATCACCTGCCGTAGCCGTTCCCGGTCACCGCGCACGCGCGGCAGCGTCCCCACGTCCGTGGTCAGCTGCACCTCGTCCTGGGCGAGCCCAGCCGCGGCGACGACGTCGCGCAGCAGCTCGCCGAGGTCGACGTCGCTGAAGGTGAAGCTGAACGTCCCCGCCTCGATCCGCGAGGTGTCGAGCACGTCGTCGATCAGCCGCGCGAGACGCGACGTCTCGTTGCCGATCAGCCCGAGGAACGACTCGCGCTGGCCCGGCGTCAGCTCGCGCCACCGTCCCTGCAGCGTGCGCGCTGCGCCGATCACTGCCGCCATCGGACTGCGCAGCTCGTGCGACACGAGCGAGACGAAGTCCGCACGCAAAGCGGACAGTCGCCGCAGCTCGTCGGCCGTGCTGCGCTCCGCCTCGTACGCCCGGATGTTCTGAACCGCAGTCGCGACGAGCCTGCCGAGCAGCGAGACGAGCTCGACCTCCGCAGGCGAGAACGCGGCGGCCTCGGCGCGGACGAGGCCGAGCATCCCGATCGTGCGCGGCCCGACTTGCAGCGGCGCAAGGACGCGGCTCCGCAGGCCCAGCCTGAGCAGGTCCTCCTCTTCGGGATACATGGGCGGGTGGATCGACTCGCGGTAGACGAGCTTCCCCTCGAGCACCTGCTCGAGCACGGAGCCCTCGACGGGCCGGGCCGACCCCGGCGGGAAGACGCGGTCGGTGCCGCGGCCCGCGACGGCCATCACCTCCGCGCGCCCCTTCTCCACGAGCACGAGCGTCACGCGTTCGAACGCCACGAGCGGCCGCAGCTCGCGGATGAACGCGCTGAACGCCTGGTCGAGGTCGAGCGACGACGCGAGCGCGCGGGCGCAGCGGTTCGCCGCCTCGAGGACGTCGACACGGCGCCCGAGCTCGTCGCGCAGCGTCTCCGCTTCGCGTGCGCGCGCCTCCGCGATCGCGGCCTCGTGGCCGAGCCGGTTTACCAGCCAGCCGACGATCGCGCCCGTGATCAGGAAGACGCCGAACGGGAACGTAACGCGATCCCATGTGAACCCCGGCCCGTCGTGGAAATGGTGCACGCGCCACCACTCCGCGAACACGAGGTACGGAAAGAGGAAGATCGGCAGCAGCACGGCGCCGAGCAGGCCGTAGCGCAACGCGGCCTCGGTGACGACGAAGATCAGCGCCCAGCGCGTCGGGCTGCCGTACTCGTACGAGTAGAGCGTCGCGTACGTGGCGATCACGCACGTGTCGAACACGAGCGCGACGAGGCCGACGACGCGCGGATCGCCGCGGCGGCTCGCGACGAAGAGGACCACCGAGCCGACCCCGAACACGGCGGTCGTGATCCATGCGTAGCGTTCGTAGCCCGGCGGGTAGTCGTTGCTGAGGAGCCCGACCTCGACGATCGCGAAGAGGACGGCGCCCAGGCGCACGCGTGCAATCCAGACCTCGATCTCGCGCAGGCGTGCCACGCGCGGGCTGTCAGCCGGCATACCGCTCCTCGATGCGCGCGGCTGCCCACTCGGCGTGCTCGCGGAGGAGCTCGTCGCCGTTGCGCAGCGGCTCCACGAGCGCGGCGTCTTCGGGCGCACCGGTGTTGCCCAGCGCAACGAGCGCGTTGCGGCGGAGGTAACGCGGATCGTTGCGAGGCACGTAGAGCCGGTCGTAGCGCGCGCGCAGAGTGTCGCCGTCCTCTTGGAGCCAGTCCGCGAGCCGCACGTGCGGCTCGGCTTCGTCCGGCAGAGGCGTGTCGGCGCGCCGCTTCTCCACGCCGCGATTCCACGGGCAGACGTCCTGACAGATGTCGCACCCGTACACCTGCGCGCCGAGCTGGGCGCGGTAGCCCTCGGGGATCGGCCGCGGGGCCTGCGTCCAGTACGACAGGCACTTCGTCGAGTCGAGGACGCCCGGCTCGTCGAGCGCATCGGTCGGACAGGCGTCGATGCAGAGCGTGCACGTACCGCAGCCGGCGTCGAGCGGAGGCGTGGCCTCAACGTCGGCCGTCGTGATCAGCGTGCCTAGCACGACCCATGAGCCGTGGCGCCGCGTGATCAGCAGCGTGTTCTTTCCGTAGAAGCCGACGCCCGAGCGCGCCGCGGCCTCGCGGTCGACGTGCTGGTTCGCGTCGACGAGCACGCGATAGCCGCCGCCGATCCTCCGGCCGAGCTCGTCGAGACGGTCGCGGAGGACTGCGTAGCCGTCGTACCACGTGTACCGCGGCAGCCGGCCTTCGCCGGGCTCGAGCGGCGGCTCCGGCACGTAGTAGCAGTGCGCCGCGGAGACGACGGTGCGCGCGCCCGGGAGCAACGTCTCGGGATGGCAGGAGACCTCCGGCCGCGCCATCGTGAAGCGCATGTCCGCGAACAGCCCACGCGCCTTGCGCTCGCGGATGTGGCGTTCGGTCTCCTCGTACGCCGACGCTGGAGCCGCGCCGACGACGTCGAGGCCGAGCTCCGCGGCAAGCCGCTCCAACTCGGCGGCGGTCATATGGAAGATTGTGCCGCGTGAAGGCCATCCGAATCCACGAAGACGGCGGGCCGGAGGTGCTCCGCTACGAGGAGGCGCCGGATCCCGTGCCAGGC
>JBKOVW010000181.1:0-6797 GCA_046724095.1 Actinomycetota bacterium
GCGGCCGGTGGCGGAGATGCAGTTCGCCGACTTCATCTCCTGCGCGTGGGACCAACTCGTCACCGTCGCGGCGAAGCAGCGCTACCGAGCGGGGACGCCCGTGCCGATCACCGTCCGGCTGCCGTCCGGCGGCGGCTTCTCCGGCGGCCCGTTCCATTCGCAGAACCCCGAGTCCTCGTTCGCGCACATCCCGGGACTGAAGTGCGTGTGCCCGGCGACGCCGGAGGATGCGAAGGGACTGCTGATCAGCGCGATCGAGGATCCCAACCCTGTCCTGTACTTCGAGCACAAGCACCTCTACCGCCGGATCAAGGGCGAGGTGCCCGAGGAGCGCTACACGGTGCCGCTCGGCAAGGCGCGGACGCACCGCGAAGGCGACGACGTGAGCGTGATCACGTGGGGCGCCATGGTGTACACCGCCGAGGAGGCGTCCCAGCAGCTCGAGTCGGACGGCGTCTCGGTCGAGATCATCGACCTGCGCACCGTGCAGCCCTGGGACAAGCAAGCCGTGCTCGAGTCCGTGCGCAAGACGTCGAAGGCGCTCGTGCTGCACGAGGACACGCGCACCGGCGGCTTCGGCGCCGAGATCGCCGCGACGATCGCGGAGGAGGCGTTCGAGGAGCTCGACGGGCCGGTGAAGCGGATCGCGGCGCCGGACACGCCGGTTCCCTTCTCGCCGCCGCTCGAGAAGGCGTTCATCCCGCAGGTCGACGACGTCGCCGCGGGGCTGCGAGAGCTGGCGGAGTACTGATGGCCACCACCGAGGCCATCGACGTCGTCATGCCGCAGATGGGCGTGTCGGTCTCCGAGGGCACGATCACCAAGTGGCTCAAGCAGCAGGGCGAGCAGGTCGAGGCGGATGAGCCGCTGCTCGAGATCTCGACGGACAAGGTCGACACGGAGGTTCCGAGCCCCGGCAGCGGCGTCCTGACGGAGATCCTCGTACAGGAGGGCCAGACAGTCGACGTCGGGACGAAGCTCGCGGTGATCGGCGGCGACGGCGCGAGTGCCGAACAGCCGCCGCAACAGGAGGCGCCTCCGGCGCCCGAGCCGGCGACGGCGGAGGCCGCCGCCGAGGCCGAGGCGCCGTCGAGCGCGGAGTCTCCGGCGCCGACCGCTCCGCCCGAGCCGGAACCCGTGCAGGCAGAGGCGCCGTCAACGAACGGCAAGACGTTCGTCTCACCGGTCGTCGCGAAGATCGCTTCCGAGCATGGCGTCGACCCGAGCCAGGTGCAGGGCACGGGCCGCGGTGGGCGCGTGACGAAGAAGGACATGCTCAACTTCATCGAGTCCGGTGGCCAGCCCGCGCCCGCTGCGCCGGCCGAGCCCCGGCCCGCCGCTCCCGCAGAGCCAGAGCCAGCGGAGGCGCCGCAGGCGGCAGCTCCGGCGCCGCCGAAGCCGACACCGGCGCCGGCACCGTCGGCCGCACAGCCCGGCGAGAGCTTCGAGCCGATGTCGGCGATGCGCAAAGGGATCGCCGAGCACATGCGCCGCTCGCTCGACACCTCCGCGCACGTCACCAGCGCGATCGAGGTGGACATGTCGAAGGTCTCCGCGATCCGCGCGAAGCTGAAGAAGGAGTACCAGCAGAACTACGGCGTGAACCCGACGTACCTGATCTTCGTGGCGCGCGCCGCGAGCGAGACGCTGCGCGAGTACCCGTGGGTCAACGGCGAGATCCGCGGCGATCAGATCGTCACGCGCAGCTACGTGAACCTCGGCTTCGCCGTCGAGCTGCAGGACGGCAAGGGCCTGATCGTCCCCGTCGTGAAGAACGCGGAGACGCTGAATCTCCTCGGCATGGCAAAGGCCGTCACCGACATCGCCCAGCGTGCACGCGACAAGAAGCTCTTGCCCGACGAGGTTCAGGGCGGAACGTTCACGATCACGAATCCGGGCGGCTACGGGACGTTCCACGGGACGCCCGTGATCAGCCAGCCCCAGGCTGCAATCCTCGGGACCTACGCTGTCGTCAAGCGGCCGTGGGTCGTGCAGGACGACATGGGCGAGGACGTGATCGCGATCCGCCCGATCATGAACCTGACGTTGACGTACGACCACCGGCTCGTCGACGGCGCACTCGCGGGACGCTTCCTGCGCGACATCCGCGAGAAGCTCGAGAGCTGGGACGAGTCCGCGTACTAGGGCGCTCGTGCCGCAGACGATCGTCCCGTTCATCGCGTACGAGGACGCAGCGGCGGCGATCGACTGGCTGACCCGCGCGTTCGGCTTTCGCGAGAACGCGGCTGCGCGGCACACGAACGGCGACACCGTCAGCCACGCCGAGCTGGACGTGGGCGACGGCAGCGTCGTCTTCCTCGCAACGCCGTCGCCGGACTACGAGGGCCCGCGGCGGCACCGCGAGACGTGCGCCGCCGCGGCGCGGTGGCTGGACAACCCGTGGGTGGTCGACGGCTACCTGGTTCACGTCGACGACGTCGACGCGCATCACGAGCGGGCGCAAGCTGCCGGCGCAGTGATCCTCCGCGAGCCGGAAGACGTCGAGGCCGCCGGCACGCGCCTGTACAGCGCGGAAGACGTCGAAGGCCACCGCTGGATGTTCGCTAACCGGGCGAAAGCTGCGCTTTCGCCCGATCAGTGAGGTACGGCGCTTCGCGGGGAACGCGCGCGGGCTCAGCCCGCGCGCTCCTTGTCGGTCGGCGCTTGTCTCCTCCGTGCGGCGCGCGCATGCTGCGCGTGCGCGCCTCGCATCAATTCGCCTCCGCGTAAGCCTGCTTCGCTCGGCTTACGCTCCGGCTTGGGTCGTCGTTACTGCGGCGCCGGTGCTTGGCGGACGGTGAACGCTACGAACCAGTCTTCTTTCGTTTCGCCGTCGATCGTCAGCCTGATCTCGTAGCGGCCTTCCTCCAGCACCAGCGGCCCGAAGGGGACGACGAGCGGCGCGTCGACCGGAGTGCCGGGACGCAGCCCCGCGGGGCGGCCGGCCTCGAACTCGCCCTCGGCCCGGATCGTCTCGCCGTCGTCGGTCGGGACGCCCTGGCCGTCGGCGTCGAGCAGCTCGAGGCGGAACTGATGCTTCTGGTTCGTCTGGTCCCAGGGAATCTGGAAGAGCGCGGCGACGAAGAAGCCGAACGGCCCCTGGGCGTTCATCATCGACCAGCCGCCGCCGATCACGTCCAGCTTCCCGCTCGCGACGCGCGCGAAGTCGGCGATGAGCAGCGTGACCTTCACCCTGCGAAGAGTAGGGGGCGCCGCGCGACCCGCGGCGCCCGCTACGGCCTACGGTGTGACCTTGCTGATGCGCGTCGACCAGTTGCCGGCCGAAGCGCGAGTGTTTCCGCAGAGACCGAAGCCGTTCGCCAGCCGGCCGTAGTTGCCGTCGGCTCCGGGCTGACCGATGTACTGGTCGTACGTGCACGTCTGGGCGACGTACTCGGACGCGATCCAGATCGACTTCCCGTCGAGGGCGGCCGCCCCGTAGTCGCCCCAGCGCCCGCGCGCAGGGTTCGGTGCGGTCAGCGGCGGATACAGCGTGAAGCCATCGTCCGGCCCGGCGCCGGCCCCGGCGACGTGGATGTCGCCGACCCCGACCTTGTCGTCGATCGACGCGTACGCGGCGCTCGGGAAGTAGTCGTCACCGACGAGCGTGAACGCCATCACACCGCGGCCGCTCTCAGTCGTCGCGATCGCCGGGTACGTGACGTTGTTCCCCGACAAGCCGAGGTACCCGCTGCGCCGCAGCGATGCCGACTGCACAGTCGCGCCGCCCGGGTTGACGATGAAGTACTCGATGCCCGAGCGGTTGCGGTCGAGCGTCAGCGCGGTGTCGAGAGCGCCCCACAGCTTGCCGTTCGCGTACCAGACCTGCTGCATGCGCGAGTCGTTCGAGTCGAGCGTTCCCTCCGACTGATGCGGCGGGGCCGGCGGGAGCAACAGGATCTGCCAGCAGCCCGGCCCGAACGGCGTCGGCAGCACGCGGTCGTTGAGACAGTCCGCCAGCGGCGTCGAGCCGGCCTTCTGGCTCGAGCGTGCGGGCACGCCGTACTGCCCGACGTTCAGCACCTTGTTGTGCAGCTGGATGTCCGGAGCTGCAGAGTCGAGCGACGAAGTGTTCGTCAGCGACCAGACGACGAGCTCGTCCGAGGTGCGCGGGCCGTTGCAGCCCGTCGGGCACGTCGCCTCGTCGGCGGCGTTCGAGCTGAGGAAGAACTCCGTACCGCCCCCATCCGTTTGATACTGGCCCGGCGGCGAGTTCGCCGGCCACACGGTGAACCCGGCTGGCCGTGCACGGTGTTCTTCGTCTCGAGCAGGACGTGACGCGTGTCTCCGGCCTCGAGCCCGCGCTTCGAGAACGCGTAGATGTTCGCGCTCTGGAACTCGTCGCCGTAGAAGTCGTACTCGTTCGACGTGATGTAGAAGCCGGTCGCGTCCGCCCCGATGTGCGGGTAGTCGGCAATGCAGGCCGTCGGGTTGTCCGGCGGGAACCCCGCCCGCGGGTTGTCGGCCGGATGGCAGTGGTGGTTCGGAGTCCCCTGCGTGCCGTCGTTTTGCACCGGGATCGGCGGCAGGATCGTCCAGTTCGACAGCGGCACCGGGCTCGGCCCCTTGCTGACCGCGATGTCGAAGTGGTTCGGGCCGCGGGTCTGCCCGTTCGGGAACGTGTCGAGCGTCAGCACGACGAGGAACCAGCGCTGCGTCGGCTGGTCGAAATAGCACGTCGGATCAGTGAGGCTCGGGCCGCGGACGTTCCCCCCGGCTCGGTTGATCGCCGGCGGGTAGTGGTAGAACTCGTTCAGCGTCACCGTTCCGTTCACGTGCGGAACCGGCGCGACGTTCGTGTCCGGCGGGAGCACCGACTGGCCGCTCTCGTCGTAGACGTTGATCGCGTCGTTGACCGCCTCGAAGACGTAGCCGTTACCGGCGCAGAGGCCCTGGTCGGGCGGCTCGATGGTGAGCTGGTTCTGCTGTCCGGCGTAGCGGTGCTGGAACAGGTTGATGCCTTCGAAGCTCGTGTTCAGCTCCGCGTTCGACTTCGCCCGCTTGCCGCTCGCGGCGGTCGGGCCCTGCGCCGGCTCGCCGTTGCGACCGAAGCTGCGGTTGACGATCGTTCCTTCGAAGGCCGCGGGCGAGTCCTCGGCCTCGTCCGAGGCCGGCCACTCGGACGGGTCCCTCACGTTCGGTGCCGTCTCGGCGCCGCTGACGCTCACCGCCGCCACGGCGAGGAGCGACGCTGCGATCACGGCAAAGAGAAGCCGTCTCAGGCTGGTCATGCACCCTCCCCTCTCGCTGATATAGTCGGCGAGAGTACTCCCTATATAGATAGATGTATAGGCCCTGAAGCTAGGCTGGCGCCATGAAGCGCGGCGCCTACGTCCTCGATCTCGGGCTCGTCCCTTACCGCGACGCCTGGGAGCTCCAGCGGTCGCTCGCGGGCGCGGTCTCACAAGGGGCGATCCCCGACACAGTGATCTTCCTCGAGCATCCGCCGGTCGTGACACTCGGCCGCCGGACGGGCGAGGACGAGCTGCACGTGCCAGAGGACGCCGAGGTCGAGCTGGTCGAGACCGACCGCGGCGGCAAGTCGACGTTCCACGGCCCGGGTCAGCTCGTCTGCTACCCGATCCTCGACCTCCGCCGGCACGGCGAGGACGTCAAGAAGTACGTGCGCGACCTCGAGGACGCTCTGATCCAGACGGCGGCGCCGCTCGGAATAGAGGCGACGCGGATCGAAGGGCTCACCGGCGTGTGGCTGCAAAGCCCGCCGCGGAAGATCGCGTCGATCGGAGTCCACATCTCGCGCTGGATCACGACCCACGGCTACGCGCTCAACGTCGACCTCGACCCCGCGCCCTTCACGGAGTGGATCACGGCGTGCGGGCTCGAGGACGCGGCGTTCACGACGATCGCACGCGAGCTTCAGCGCCACGTGACGGTCGATGAGGTGCGCCCGCTCGCGCACGACGCGCTTGCGGACGTCTTCGAGCTCGAGCTGGAGCCGCTACCGGCAGACGACGGTCACGGCCTGTGGCCGCAGGCGGTTCACCAGCAACTCGCCGCGAAGGCCTAGCCCTAGCCCAGACGCGCTGCAACCGGTTCGCGCCGTCAATCTCAGGCGCTTCGGGCTGAGACGGTCGCGCGGGCGAAGCCCGCGCTCCCTCTCTGCGGCGCCGCCGAGTCGGCGCCTAAGGCAGCCAGCCGTCCTGGTAGCGCGTCGGCTGCCGGGCCGGGAAGCGCGCATAGGCAACGCGTGCGTTCGTCGTCTCCTCCGGCGAGCTCGCGTCGTGGCGCATCGCGGTCTCGTTCACGTGATACCCGCCCCAGCCCTCGCCGTCCTGGTGCTCGCGGGCCCCGACCGCCACGACGACGCAGGGGCCGTTGCCGGCGCCGACGATGACGTGGTTCATCCCGGGCGGGCAGTGGACGAAGTCCCACTGCTTGAGCGGCCGCTCCTCGTCCTCGGCGATCAGCAGCGCCTCGCCGGAGATGACCAGGAAGTCCTCCTGGTCTGCCTCCCAGTGGTACATGGACATCGGACTGCCGTGGTCGAGCACGAAGACGTTGACCCCGACCTGCTCGAACTCCGGGTCGCCGTCGAAGCTCATGACCTTCCCGCGCGGGCCGCGGTCGTACCAGATCACGTCGCGCGCATTGACGACGAACCAGCCGTCGCCCTTCGGGACGATGCCGTGCTCCGTCTCCTCCAGCCGAGCCTCAGGAACGGTCACGGCCCATAGACTGACAGAGATGGAGAGCTCGCTTCCCGTTGCCGAGCGGCCGCGCCGTCCCGAGTGGATGAAGGTGCGCGCGCCGCGCGCCGACTCGCGCTACTTCGACGT
>JBKOVW010000308.1:0-4224 GCA_046724095.1 Actinomycetota bacterium
CGCGAGTCGCCGAGCTTCTCCGGCCGGCGGCCGCAGACCGACGAGGAGCTCCGCGCCGATTGGGACGGGACGTGGGCCGACGAGCGCTTCGTGCACTTCGTCGTCGAGCGCGAAGCACGCGTCGTCGGTCACGCACTGCTCTACCGGCGCGAGCTAGGCGATCTCCGCATTCCCCGGAACAGCATCGACCTCGCGCTCGTCGTCACGCTGCCGGAGGTGCGTGGCACCGGCGCCGGGAGCGCGCTCGTGGCACACGCACTGGGCTGGGCGCACGAGGAGGGCTTCGACGCGGTCACGATCGACTGGCGTGTCGTCAACCTGCTCGCCGACCGCTTCTTCCGCGCACGCGGCTTTCGCCCCACGTTCGTGCGTCTGTACAGGCACGTCCCGTGACGCGCGTGCCGATGCTCTCGGGGTCGCATCTGGTCGTTGTGACGGCCGAGGACGACGCACTGGTGCTCCGCCCACCGCCGCCCGCGAATGCTGTGGCGGACGTCGGCGCCGCGGTACGCGACGCGCTGCGCTTCCCGCTCGCCGGTCAGCCCCTGGAAGCGCTCGTCTCGCGCGGCACGCGCGCAACGATCCTCGTCGAGCCGCCGGCGTTGCCCTTGCCCGGGACCGAGCGCGACCCGCGCCAGGCGGCGATCGCGGCGGCCGTGGCAGAGCTCGAGCGCCTCGGCGTCCCCACCGGGTACCAGACGCTGCTCGTCGCGGGCGGGCTTGCGCGCCGCGCCGGCCACGACCAGCTCGAGACGCTCGTCTCGCCGGAGTTCGCGCGGCACTTCCACGGTCACGTCGAGGTGCACGACGTCGAGCGCGACGACCTCGTGGAGATCGGCGCCGCAGGCGCGACGCCGCTGCGCGTCAACCCGGCGCTCGCGCAGACCGACCTCGTCGTCGTGGTGACCGCGGCGGAGACGGTGCTGCACGGCGGGCCTGCTGCGCTCGTCGGCGCATCGGGGCCGGAGGCGCTCCGCGCCGCCGGCGCGTACTCGCTGCTCGAGACGTCGGCGTCGCAGGGCTGGCGGCTCGCCCTCGAGCTCGAGCGTGCGCTGCAACGGCGCGTTCCGCTGATCGGCACGTCGCTCGTGCTGAACCATCCGCGACTCCGCGGAGCCCTCGCCGGCTATCCGTACGAGACGCAGGCGCTCGAGCGCGTCGCGGGCTCCCCCTTCCGGTACCTCTTCCGCGCGCTGCCCGGCGGCCTGCGCGCGTACGTCCTCCGCTCGCTGCCGCTGGAACGTTCCGTTGCGACCGCGTACGCGGGCCCGCCGTCGGTCGCGCACACCGAGGCGCTGCTCCGCGGCGTCGAGCTACGCGGGACGACGCTGGACGGCGAGCTCGACGCGATCTGCGTGGGCGTGCCGCGGACGACGCCGTACCTGCCGCGTGAGCGCCCGAATCCTCTGCTCGGGACGTACCTCGGGCTGGGGATCGCGCTGCGGCTCTGGCGAGACTCGTTCCCGATCGCCGAGGGCGGCACGGCGATCCTCATGCACCGGTTCCAGCGTCACTTCAGCCATCCGACGCAGCAGCCGTACCGCGCGTTCTTCGCAGCGACGCGCGGGGCGGGCCGCCCGGACGCGTCGGCGTTGGGCGAGGCAGAACGACGGGCTGCGAGCGATTCGCGCGCGCTGCAGCAGTACCGCAGCGGACGAACGTGCCACCCGCTCCTGCCCTTCTACGACTGGGACGGCTGCCGCCCGGCGCTCGGCCGCGTCGGGAACGTGCTCATCGCCGGCTGCCGCGACCACGCGGCCGCCCGGCAGCTCGGCTTCGTCCCGACCCACGGCCTCGGCGCCGCGCTGACGATGGTGCGCGGCTGGTCCGACCGCCCGCCGCGCGTGGCGTTCCTCCTGTCTCCCCCCTACTTCCCCTTGAGAGTCACGTCTTAGTCGGCGCCGAGGTAGGTCCGCTGGACGTCCGGGTTCTGCTTCAGCGTTTTGGCGTCGTCGGCCAGGGCGATCTTCCCCGTCTCGAGCACGTAGCCGCGTTTCGCGACGTCGAGCGCCATCAGCGCGTTCTGCTCGACGAGCAGGATCGGCGTCCCCTGCGAGTTGATCTCGCGGATGATCTCGAAGATCCGCTCGACGAAGATCGGGGCGAGCCCCATCGACGGCTCGTCGAGCAACAGCAGCTTCGGGCGGGCCATCAGCGCGCGGCCGATCGCGACCATCTGCTGCTCGCCGCCCGACAGCGTCCCCGCCTTCTGGTTCTTGCGCTCGTTGAGCCGCGGGAACAGCTCGTAGACGCGGTCGAGGTCCTCCCCAACCGCCTTCCGGTTGCCGCGGTCGGCGCGCTGGAACGTCCCCATCTCCAGATTCTCGAGCACGCTCATGCGCGAAAAGAGGCGCCGCCCCTCCGGCGACTGGGAGATGCCCTGCTCGACGATGTCATGCGCAGACGAGTGCGTGATGTCCCGTCCCTGGAACCGGATGCGGCCGCGGCGCGGGTTGTTGAGCCCGTTGATCGATCGCAGCGTCGTCGACTTCCCGGCGCCGTTCGCGCCGATCAGCGTGACGATCTCGCCCTGGTCGACCGTCAAGGAGATGCCCTTGAGCGCCTGGATAGCGCCGTAGTACGTGTGCACGTCCTCCAGCTGGAGGATCGTCTGCGGCTGCGCGCTCATTCGGACTGCGTCTCCAGCGCCTCCAGCGCCTGCTTGCCCAGGTACGCCTCGATCACGCGCGGGTCCTTCTGTACGTCCTGCGGCGAGCCCTCGGCGATCTTCGCCCCGTAGTCGAGCACTGTCACGCGGTCGGAGATGTTCATCACGACGCGCATGTCGTGCTCGATCATCAGCACCGTCAGCCCGCGTTCGGCCCGCAGCTCCTGGACGAAATCGGTGAACTCCGCCGTCTCCTGCGGGTTCATGCCGGCGGTCGGCTCGTCGAGCAGGAGCAGTTTCGGCTCGGTCGCCAGCGCGCGTGCGACCTCCAGTCGCCGCTGGTCGCCGTACGAGAGGTTGCGGGAAATCTCGTCGTTTTTGTTGCGCAGCCCGCAGTAGCGCAGCAACTCGCGCCCGCGTTGGTGTGCCTCCGACTCCTCGCGGCGCACGCGCGGCGGCCGGAAGATCGAGCCGAACACGCCCCCCTTCAGGCGAGCGTGCATGCCGACGAGCACGTTCTCCAGGGCCGTCATGTTCTGGAACAGGCGGATGTTCTGGAACGTGCGGCCGATGCCGCGCTCCGTGATCGCGTGTGGGGGCAAGCCGGTCACGTCCTCGCCGTCGAAGACGATGCGCCCGGCCGTCGGCTTGTACACGCCCGTCAGCATGTTGAAGAACGTCGTCTTGCCCGCGCCGTTCGGGCCGATCAGGCTGACGACCGAGCCTCGCGGGATCGTGAAATCGACGTCGTCCGTCGCGACGAGGCCGCCGAACTCCTTGCGCACGCTCTCGGCGACGACGAGGTTGCCGTTCTGGCTACTCATGGCGTGCGTCGTACAGCGGCGTGTCGTGCACGCCCTCGTGGAACTCGGCCTGCCGCCTCGTACTCGGAATCAGCCCCTCAGGCCGGATCAGCATCACGAGCACGATGATCGCCCCGTAGATGCCGAACTGGTACAGCGGCACATCGAGGTGAGTGCCGAAGGTCTGGTTGAGCGAGTGGCCGATGTTCGCGAGGCCCTCCTGGTTCAGGTAAGCGAGGAACGCCGCGCCGAACATCACACCCCAGACGTTGCCCATCCCGCCGAGGATGACCATCGAGAGGATGAACGCCGAGATGTTGAACGAGAAGTCGTTCGGGAAGGTCGAGCTCTTGAACGCCGCGAAGTACGCGCCGGCGACGCCGCCGAAGAAGGCGCCCGTCGCGTACGCCCACGTCTTCGTGCGCATGAGCGGAACGCCCATGGCCGCGGCGGCGGTCTCGTCCTCGCGGATCGCGATCCAGGCGCGTCCGAGGCGCGAGTCGCGCAGGCGCAGGCTGCAGAACACGGTGATCGCGACGAGTAACAACACGAACCAGAAGTAGAGCCGAGGCCCGGTGAAGAACGAGTTCACACCTTCCTGGAAGTTGATGCCGCCGATTCCCGGCGCATCGATCGGCGTGATGCCGTTCGGGCCGTTCGTCAGGTTGAACCCGCCGAGATTGTCGCCGTTGTTCGCGACCTGCGGCAGGATCTCGCCGAAGCCGAGCGTCACGATCGCGAGGTAGTCGCCGCGCAGGCGCAAAGTCGGGAGGCCAATCAGGATCCCGACGACGGCGGTCAGGAACCCGGCGA
>JBKOVW010000028.1:0-5138 GCA_046724095.1 Actinomycetota bacterium
CAACCTGCCGCGTCGTTTCGACGGTGCGTTCGACCTCGTCTATAGCTCCCTCGCCCACCACCACTATCCCGACCCGGCCGCCGCGGCGGCCGGCGTCCTGAGGTGCCTACGGCCGGGCGGCGTCTACTGTGTCATCGATCCCGGGCCCGCCTGGTTCAACGCGCTCAGCGCGCCGCTCGGGCGAATCGCCGATCCCGGCTGGATCGGGTGGAAGACCCCGCGGGAGTTCCGAGCGCTTTTCGACGCAGCGGGGTTCACCCGCTCGTGCTGGATCCCTCTTCTCCCCGGCTTCGGGATCGCCATCGCCCAGAAGCGCGCCGATTCGCTGCGGGCCAGCTAACCGAGAGTCAAAGGCAAGGGCCTGCAAAGACGGGTCGAGCCGTATTCGTCGACAAGGTCTCAGCCCGCAAAACCGTATGTCGCCGACGACCCGCGCGGCGCACCCTCGCACTAGACCCTCGCAGCCGAGCGCAAGCATGCACCACCTATCCTCGAGCGGCGCCTAGCGCGCCGTTCCGGCTTGACCTCGGGCGACGGCGGAGGGAGGATGCGCCGGCTGGAGAGGGGATGAGCCGTGGGCGAGCGCGCTCGCCCGCCAAATGGGGAGGTGCCAATGCATCGCTTCAGCGCTTTCGTGACGGTGGTCGTCGCGTGCGTGCTGTTCGCCGCGGCCCCGGCCGTTGCGGGCAACGTCAGCGTCGGCAGTCCGCCGGGCACGACACCGCAGAACCATCAGAACGAGCCGGCGCTCGCGGTCGACGCGAACCATCCGAACGTCCTGGTCGCCGGCTGGAACGACTTCGTCGATTGGGCGCCGTGTCCGCAGGCCGACGCGACCACCTTCGGAACGTGTGCCGACCCGGCCGACGACGGCGTAGGGCTCTCCGCCGTTGCATTCTCGTTCGACCGCGGTCACAGCTGGATCCAGCCGACGTACACGGGATGGACGGCGGCGGACTGCAATCCGACGGCTACATGCGCCGCACACCCGGGGCCGATTCACACGCTGCCGTGGTACTTCGAGAGCACGCTTGTCTCGTCCGGAGATCCGGCAGTCGCCGTCGGGCCGATCCCAGTCAACGGCCACTTCTCGTGGAGCAACGGTTCGCGGGTGTACTACGCGAACCTGACCGGCGCATGGCCGTCCGGCTTCGCGTTCCCGAACCCTGAATTCCACGGTTTTCTCGGTGTCGGCGTCTCGCGTCTGGACAACCCGACACCGTCAAGCGTCCTCAACAAGGCAAGTTGGAAGCCGCCAGTGATCGTGAATACTCACACGGGCCAGACAGCGTTCGAGGACAAGGAGCAGATCTGGGCCGACAACGCCTCCTCCAGCCCGTTCTTCGGCCGCGTCTACCTCTGCAATCCCGAGTTCCGCAGCGTCGGCCAGCACCGCGGGCGCGGCGGCACGTTTCCGGCGCCGCTGACGTTCTCGTTCTCCGCCGACGGCGGGAGCACGTGGAGCACCAAGCAGATCACGCCGGCCGGAACGAACGGGAGCGGTCCGAATTTGTTCGGCCTCAGCGGATGCACGGTTCGCACGGACAGCCATGGAGTCATCTACGTCTTCGCCGAGATGTTCGAGAACCCGACACTCGTCGGACTGCCGACACACGGCATCCACGTGATGTTCACATCGACCGATGGCGGTAGGAGCTTCACGAAGGCGCAGGTCGTCCGGCAGATCACCGATCCGTGCTTCTTCATCGATCCTGTGTACGGCCGGTGCGTCATGGACGGCTTCGCCGGAGCCCGCACCGATCTGTCGGCGACGCCGAGCGTCGACATCGCGAACGGTGCGCCAACGGGCGCTGGTGCGACGAACGAGATCGTTGATGCGTGGGCCGACGGCGGCTCGAACGTCAACGACAACAAGACGCTCCTGAGCTGGTCGCTCAACGGCGGCACGACGTGGAGCGCCCCCACGACCGTGTCACTGGCGGGGGACCGGCCGCTGTACGCGGCACCGGCGATCTCACCGACCGGCGACCGCATGTACGTCGTGTACGAGGCGGACACGGCTCCGTGGCGAGGTGCGGACATGACTTCGCCGCGGCCCTACCACGGGGTCTTCCTCACGGCTCCCGTCGGCGCGGGCGGTGCTCCCGCCGGCTGGTCGACGGTCTACAACGGCTCGACTGACACCTCTGCGGGCCACAACGACCTCCGAGCAACGTATCCCGGCCACGACATCTATCAAGAGCGAGTCGGCGACTACGTCTACGCCGTGGCAACCGCGACCTACGGAGCAGCAGTCTGGACGGATGCGCAAAACGCGACCGTCTGCGGACCGGTGCAGGCCTACCGCGCTGCGTCGCTTGCCGCAGGCCAACGGGCGCTACCGGCGCCCTGGCCGCTCGCCGTGTGCCCTGCCACGTTCGGGAACACCGACACCTGGTCGGCCACAACCGGCTGAACGCTCGACTCCCCGGAGGGACGGCACCAGCCGTCCCTCCGGAGAAACCTCGCACCGCCGTTTCTCAAGGCTTGCAAAGTGTCGATGTGGTCGCCCTTCGAAAATCCCCTCGAGTCGGACTGGCTGGTCGTCGCGCCATCAGCCGTGCCACATTCAACATGGCGACGGGCGGCGCGCCCAAGTGTGAGCGCGCGCCCCGCCGCTACGTCAGCGCAGTGACCTGAATGCTGCTCGGACTTCCTCGGCAAACAACTGGGGCTGTTCCCAGGCGGCGAAGTGGCCGCCCTTGTCGGCCTCGTTGTAGTAGATGAGATTCGGATACGCCTGTTCTGTCCAACTCCGAGGCGTTTGAAGTACCTCGTCCGGGAAGGCGGTTACCGCCACGGGGATGGTGACGCCTTTCGGTGCAAAGAAGGCGGCCTTGTTCTCCCAGTAAATACCGCCGACGAGACCGCTGTGTTGGTCAGCCAGTAGAGCGTGATGTTGTCGAGGATGTCGTCTCGCGTGAGACCCTCGCTCTGGCCGTCGAAGACGCGCGCGATCAGCGCGTAGCTGCGTGTGTCGTGGTCGATGAGCCAGGCGGCGAGGCCGACAGGCGAATCATCCATCGCGTAGATGGACTGCGGGCGCCGCGACATCTCCTGGGCGTAGCCCACGTCGTGCTTGTAGAAGAAGTCCAGCTGCTCGCACGCGCGTTGTTCGTCGGCTGAGAGACCGGACGGCAGCGGGCTGCCCGTCTGGACCGCCGCGTCGATCTCTGGTGGAACCGTGAAAGGCCAGGTGAGGTGAAGCCCGAGCAATTCCGGGGGACCTGCGCGCCGATGACATCGGCGACCATGGCGCCCCAATCGCCGCCTTGCGCCGCAAATCGCTCGAACCCACTGGCTCGGGGATGGCGCCGCATAGGCACGTCGCGCGCCCGCCCAGTCGTCGCGACCCCTTGCCAGACGGAGAAAGCGAGGGGGGTCCGCCGGAGGCGGCTCCCCCTCGCTTGGCGGCGGGTCAGTTAGTTGCGTGCGCGCCGGTCGAGGGCGCTTGCTGCGTCGACAACGACGCGCGCTGCGAGGAGGGGGCGAACCGCTCGACGAAGTCGAGCGCCGTCTGGGCGACCTCGCGCCAGCCGTGGTCGATTGTGAGGGAGTGGCCTCGGTTCGGGATCTTCACGATCTCTGTCACGGCGGGGTTGTGCTTCTGCCGCTTGTAGGCGGCGTTGGCGATCGCCCACGGCACGGTGTGGTCCTTTTCGCCGTCGATGATCAGCAGGGGGCCGCGGTCGGGGTTCTTCGTGTTCACCTTCGCTTCCGTCCACGGGTTGAGGTTCGCGTTGCCCATCTGCGCGAGAGACATCCCGGAGCCCGCCACATGGAACGTCTCGTAGAGCTCCTTCGCCTCCTTTTCGTCCAGTGCGTTCGCCCAGCTGTACTTGAACTGGTCGAACGTGAGCGTGATCGCGCGGCCGCGCGTGAGCGGGTTGACGAGAAACGGGCCCACTCCCTTGAGCACCGAGGCCGGCAGAGGCAGAACGCCGCGGAAGACCCCGGGATCGATCGCGACCGTGGCCGCCGAGAGGCCCCGGCCGGCGAGCATCTGCGCGAGCAAGCCCCCGGTCGAGTGCCCCATCACGACCGGTTTCTTCTCCAGGGCGTTGATGACCTCGGTTGTGTGATCGGCGACCTGCTCCAGTGTCTTCTTGGCAACGACCTCCGGTTCCGCGCGGGCCACTTCAACCGTTTCCGGATCGTCGGGCCAGTCCGGCGTCAGCGGCGCGTAGCCGGCCTGCTCGAAGAAGTCGGCCCAGTTGTCCCAGCTGCTCGGCAGCAGCCACAGGCCGTGGATGAAGACGACCGGCGTGTTACCAGAGGCGTTGGCCGCCTCGATCTCCCGATTCTCCCGCTGGGAAATTGACGTCATGGCGAATCCCCCTTTAGGTCGTGTGAAAGTCGACTTGCCTGACTCGGTTCGGCGTTTGCGGCGGCTACAGCTGCCGCGGCCCTTGGGAAGGCTTGGAGATGTCGGCCAGCATCTCGCCCACAGACTTGTCCTTTGCCTCGAGCGCGATGTCTGCCTGAGACACCATGCCGACAAGCCGATTCTCATCGTCCACGACGGGCAGCCGCCGCACCTGATGTTGTGCCATCAAGTGGAGGGCGTCCGCAAGATCGTGATCAGGTCCGACCGTTACGAGCTCGTGCGACGAGATCTCGCTCGTGGCCATGCCTCGCGGATCCTTCCCCTTGGCGATTGCTCGAAGGACGATGTCGCGATCGGTGATCATTCCCGCGAGCCGGTCGCCGTCGAGGACGGGAATCGCGCCTACGTCTTGTGCCTCCATCAGCTGCGCGACCTCACTGAGCGGCGTATCGGGTGTGGCGCAGCGTGGGCGTTCGGTCATCACGTCGCGTACGTTCGTTCCCATTGCAGCCTCCCTCGTCGACGTGAGCAGACTACTCCTCCCAGCAGGAGCGCTCGAGTCGGCGTGGGTAGTTCTGCCGCTGCTCAGCGCAGTCTTGCTCGCGTGGGCCGGGCATGCGCTTCGCGGTCTCGCTGCGTCCTTGAATCGGGGCTCACCTGCGCTAGGACGGATGTAGTCGCAACCGCGCCCCGCGGAGGACGCGCATGTCGCTCTCGTCCCGCAGACGCGCGGATCCGTTACACGCCGACGTGTGTAACGCCTGCGACGCTCGCGAGACGAACCAGGAGAACTTCGAGCGAAGTCAGGAGG
>JBKOVW010000297.1:0-3969 GCA_046724095.1 Actinomycetota bacterium
GGCCGGCGCCGCCGGCGTCGACGACGCCCGCCTCGCGCAGCACCGCGAGCTGCTCGGGGGTGCGCGCGACCGCCTCCTCGCCGCGGCGCACCAGTTGCGCGAGGTCGCCTCCCGCCTCGGCCTCTTCGGCCAGCTCGCGGATGACGGACAGCATCGTCCCTTCGACCGGCTTGCGCACGCCGCGATAGGCCGCGTCACTCGCGGAGCGGAACGTTTGCGCGAGCGTCCCGTTGGTAGCGAGCGCTTCGCATGCTCCGCGCACAATCTGCGAAAGGATGACGCCGGAATTGCCGCGCGCGCCCATCAGCGCCGCGCGCGTCACCTGCTTGAGGAGGGCGACGCGCTCGTCGGTGTCCGTCTGGTCGAGCTCTTCGACGACCGCGCGGGCCGTCATCGTCATGTTCGTGCCCGTGTCGCCGTCGGGCACCGGATAGACGTTCAGGTCGTCGATCCGCTGCCGGCTGCGCTCGAGTGACGCGAGCGCCGCGTGGGCCAGCTCGCGTGCGACCGTCAGCTCGCTCATGCGCTCGAGCGGCGGACGTCCTGGATGCGCACCTCGACGCCCGCGACACCCAGGCCGGTGAGGCGCTCCACCTCGTACTGCACCCGGTTGCGAAGGGTTGACGCGACCTCGGCGAGGTTGAGGCCGTACTCGACGACCACGCTGAGCTCGATCGTGACGCCGTCCTCGCCGCTGCCGCCGACGGTGATCCCCTGCCGCAGCGGATCGCGGGTCAGCAGCCGTTTGCGCGAGGCCATGCCGACGACGCCGTAGGCCTCCGTCGCGACGCGGCCGACGATGTGCGCAACGGCCTCGTTCGAGATCGAGATGCGGCCCAGCGGCGAGGCCAGTGCAGGAGCGGGAGCCGCCTCCACGCCTGGATTAGACCACCAGCCGCCGACGACGGTTGCTCAGGCGACCCCGGGACGGTGTGGCCAAGCCCGAGCCGATACGACGGATCGGTGGTGACCCGCCAGGCGCCGATCGAGCCGTACACCCACCACGGGCCGGAGTCTCGCGGCACGTGGTAGAGCTCGAAGTCCGGGAGGCGCTCGAAGACGGAGTTGTCGCCCGACAGCTCGAGGAGATGCACCTCGCGCGGTGCGAACGTCGTGCGAACGTGCCGGACTAGGTCTTCAGCCCGTCCCAGTCCCACCGCGGCATCGGCAAACCGTCCGGCACGACCGTGCCGACGGCCGAGTACGTCATCACGTTGTCGACCGCCCAGCGCATGTACGCCTGCATCGCGGCGCGGAACTCCGGGTCGTCGGGCAGCCCGACGTCGTCGAGCGCGGCGACGAAGCAGTTGTAAAAGCGCTCCGGGAGGTCGCCCATCTCACCGTTGCCGCAGTGGAGCGCCAGGACGGACGATTCGTCGCCGCACGTCGTCGAGAACGTCGTCGGGCCGCCGAGCACCTCCGCCCAGTACTGCGCGAGCCGCTCGACGTGCTGCGGGTGCTGGTCGGCGTGCGAGAACGGGTGGTTGAGCTCCGGGTCGGCGAGGCAGCGCGCGTGGTGCGCCTGCGCGAGCGCGAGGAAGGCGGCGTCGCCGCCGGCGAACTCGTAGAGGGAGGGCCTGCTCAGGCCCGGTTCAGGGACGCGGCGGGCGTCGCCGGAACGGGCCGCGCCGCTCACGCGCCAACGCCAGAGTCGCAAAGAGGACGCCCCCGATCGCTCCTCGCGCGACCGACGTCGAGGCGCCGTCGCCGAAGATCAGCGCATGGGCGACGAGCCCCCAGAGGAGCCCGAACGTGACGGCATACGCAACCCACCGTGCAATTGTGCGTTGAGCGAAGAAGTCGTGCATGCGGAACTCATCGGCTCCAGTTGCCTTCGCTATGAGGCGTTCGGCGCTCGCCGGTTAGATCGCCTTCTGCACCTTGCCGCCCTTGAGGCAGCGGGTGCAGACGTAGGCCCGGGTCGGCTTGCCGCGCAGCAGGACGCGAACCCGCTGCAGGTTCGGGTTGAAGCGGCGCTTCGTGGCCACCATCGAGTAGCTCCGGTTGTGACCGAAGCCCGGTTTCTTTCCGCAAACGGCGCAGACCTTGGACATACGGCCCGGAAGAGTAGCTAACGCGCCGACGCGCGTAGCTGCGCGAAGGCGTCGGCCATCTCCAGCGCTGTGCGGACGGCCTCTGCGCCCTTGTTGATCCGCGCGAGCGCCTGTTCTTTCACGTCCACCGTGAGGACCCCGAACGCGACCGGGACGCCGGTCTCGAGCGCCGCCAGCTGCAGGCCGCTCGCCGCCTCGGAGGCGATGAAGTCGAAGTGCGGCGTCTCGCCGCGGACGACGCAGCCGAGCGCGACGACGCAGGCGTAGCGGCGCGTCTTCGCCAGGGCCATCGCCGCGAGCGGAAGCTCGAACGCGCCGGGAACGGGCATGACGGTGACCGCGTCGCGGCCGACGCCGGCCTGGTCGAGCTCTTCGAGCGCCGCCTCGAGCAGCTGGTTCGTGATCTCGCCGTTGTAGCGCGACGCGACGATCGCGACGCCGCGCCTCGTCCCGTCGGGCATGCCCTCGAGGACGGTGACGTCGTCAGGGATGTCGAGCTCGCCGTAGGCGTGCTGCCGCGGTCCGCCGTCCTCGCGCTCGGGGTGCTCCTTGGGCTCGTCGCGGAGCTCGCGTGGTTCCTCGAGCTCTTCGACTTCGGCGTCCGGCAAGGTCTCGCTCACTCGCTGCCCTCCAACGGCTCGTACTTCAGGTCCTGATGGTGAAGCTTGTGGCCGAGCTTGTCACGTTTGGTCGCCAGATACCTCGCGTTCTGCGGGGTGGGAGCCGTCTCGATGGGCACCTGTTCGACGACCTGCAGGCCGAAGCCTTCGATGCCGGTGATCTTCTTCGGGTTGTTCGTGAGGATCCGGATCGTCGTCAGGCCGAGGTCGGCGAGGATCTGGTTGCCGATGCCGTAGTCCCGCATGTCGGGCTGGAAGCCGAGCTCGAGGTTCGCCTCGACCGTGTCGAAGCCGTTCTCCTGCAGCTCGTAGGCGCGCAGCTTGTTCAAGAGACCGATGCCGCGTCCCTCCTGCGCCATGTACAGGAGCACGCCCCGCTCCTCCGCCGCGATCTGCGACAGCGCCTGCTCGAGCTGCTCGCCGCAGTCACACCTGAGCGAATGGAACACGTCCCCTGTCAGGCACTCCGAGTGCACGCGCACGAGCACGTCGTCCGCCCCGTCCACGTCCCCTTTGACCAGCGCGACGTGGTGCTTGCCCGTCAGCGTCTCGCGGAACGCGACCGCCGTGAAGTCGCCGAACGCCGTCGGCATCTGCACGGTCGTCATCCGCTCGACGAGCTGCTCGTGCCGGCGGCGGTACTCGATCAGGTCGGCGACGGTCACGAGCTTGAGCCCGTGTCGCTCGCAATACGGGATCAGGTCGGGGACGCGGGCCATCGTCCCGTCCTCGTTCATGATCTCGCACACGACGCCGGCCGGGATCAGCCCGGCGAGCCGTGCGAGATCGACGGCCGCCTCGGTTTGCCCGGCACGCATGAGCACGCCTCCGTCGCGCGCGCGGAGCGGAAAGACATGGCCCGGCTGGACGAGGTCCTCCGCCTTCGACCGCGGATCGACCGCCACCTGGATCGTCCGCGATCGGTCCGGCGCGGAGATGCCTGTCGTGACGCCCTCGCGCGCCTCCACCGACACGGTGAACGCCGTGCCGAACGGCGTTTCGTTCCGCTCCGTCATCTGGTGCAGGCCGAGCTCGTCGCAGCGGTCCTCCGTCAGGCAGAGGCAGATCAGCCCCCGTCCCTCCTTCGTCATGAAGTTGACCGCCTCGGGTGTCGCGAACTGCGCCGCGATCGTCAGGTCGCCTTCGTTCTCGCGGTCGGCCGCGTCGACGACGACGACCAACTTGCCCTGACGGATGTCCTCGATCGCCTCCTCGATGGTCGCGAACGCGCTCTTTTCCTCGACTTTCACCGTTCTGATCGTAGTAGCCGCTCGACGTACTTCGCGAGGATGTCC
>JBKOVW010000188.1:0-4023 GCA_046724095.1 Actinomycetota bacterium
TCGACCTCGCTCAGCGGCGCCTTGACCGCCTCGAGCAGGCGCGCCTCGACGACCGGCAGCGACTCGGCGTGCGTCGCGACCGCGACGTAGCCCGCGTCTGCTCGAAACGCTGCCTCCGCCGCAAGGCACAGCGCTCCGGACATGCCGGGCGAGCCGCCGACGACGAGCACCGAGCCGGCGCTGTACTTGGTGTCGCCCGCGCGCTTGCGCGGGACGCGCTCAAGAATCCCTTCGGTGACGAGATGGTTCGCCGTCTCGGCCGCTTCGATCCCGATGTCGGCGACCTCGACCTCGCCGGCATGGAAGCGGCCCGGTGCGACGACGAGGCCGACCTTCGGCGCATGCATCGTGACGGTCACGTCCGCGCTTACCACCGCACCGCCGATCTCTCCCGTCGACGCGTCGACACCGGACGGAAGGTCGACAGCGACGACGGGGGCCTCGGCCGCGTTGATCCGCTCGATCAACAGGGCGGCATCCTCGCGCGGCGCGCCGTGAAAGCCGGTACCGAAGAGCGCGTCGATGACGACGTCCGCGCCCTCGAGCTCCTCCCCAGTCTGACGGCCGCCCGCTCCGGCCAGCATGCGGAGCGCGATCCGCCCGTCGCCGCCGTTTGCGCCCTTGCCGCAAACCGCTGCGATCCGCCGCGCGTGCGGGTAGCGGCGCAGCACGGCGTCGGCGACCGCGCGGCCGGCCCGTTCCATCATCGCGTCGACGTCATGGCCCTGCTCGGCGGCGCGCATCTCGTCCGCCGTGTAGAGCGGCGCAAGCATCAGTGCGCTTCGACGACCGCCACGGCGTTCGCGAGCTCGCGCGAGTGCGTCATCGAGAGGTCGATCCGGCCCGCCCCACGAGCCTCGGCCCAGCGCGCGACGCGACCGCTCAACGTCACCGACGGCTTGGGCCGTCCGGCAATCTCGACGTCGCGCCAGGCGAAGGCGCGCGCGACTCCGAAGCCGAGCGCCTTCCCGACCGCCTCCTTGCCGGCAAAGCGGCCGGCGTAGCTCTGCGCCGGATTCGGCCGCGACTCGCAGTACGCCTGCTCCGCGGCCGTGAAGCAGCGGTCCCGAAATCGCGGGTAGCGCTCGAGCGCGCGCCGGATCCGCTCGATCTCGATCAGGTCGACGCCGACATTCAAAGATGTTCCTCCAGCCAGTCCGGCAGTTGCGCGATCGACGAGATGATGCCCTCTGGACGGACGGGCGTCGCCTCGACAGCGTCGGGCCGGAACTTGCCGGTGCGGACGAGGACCGTCCGCATCCCGTGCGCCTGCGCCCCGGCGATGTCCGCCTCGATGTCGTCGCCGACCATCCACGTCATGCCCGGATCCGCATCGAGCGCCCTCAACGCCGCCTCGAAGTACGCCGTCGACGGCTTGCCGAGCACCGTCGCATCGAGCTGCGTCGCGTACTCGAGCCCGGCGACGAACGCGCCCGCGTCCAGCGCCGGCCCGTGCTTCGTCTGCCACCAGCGGTTCTTGTGCAGGCAGAAGAGCTCCGCGCCGCCTTCGAGCTCGTGGAACGCGCGCGCGAGGTTCATGTAGCTGAAGACGAGGTTCGTCTCGGGCGTCTCGTCGGCGCCGCCGACGAGCACTGCTTCCGCATCCTCGCCGACGAGCTCGACGCCCTCGAGCTCACCGACGATCGCATGCATGGTCAGCGCGAGCACACGCCGGCCGGCGAGCGTCGCCGCCGCCGCTCGAGGCGTCGTCTGCAGCTCCTCGTCGTCGAGCTCGATGGCCATGCCGCGGAGCTCTTCGGCGAGCGCGCCGCGCGTCTGCGTCGTGCTGTTGGTGACGAAGCGGAGCCGGTGACCGTTGTCACGCAGCCGCTTGACCGCTTCGGCCCCGCCCGCGATCGGCTCGCCCGAGACGTGGAAGACGCCGTCGACGTCCAGCAGAATCGCCGCCATGGACGGCGAGTCTATTCGGGTGACCCGCTCGGTCGTTCTGCCGCTCGGCGAAGTGCGCTTTCGTACCTCGCGCTCGAGCGGCCCCGGCGGGCAGCACGCGCAGAAGTCGGAGACGCGGGTCGAGGCCGTCTTCGACGTCGAGGCGTCCGAAGCGTTGACCGAGGCCCAGAAGCGGCGGGTCGTCTCGCGGGCCGGACCGGTCCTACGGGCGATCGCGCAGGACGAGCGGAGCCAGCTACGGAACCGCGAGCTCGCGCTCGAGCGCCTCGTCGAACAGCTCCGCGCCGCCCTGAAGGTCGAGCGGAAGCGGGTTCCGACCAAGCCGACTGCCGCGGCCCGGGAGCGCCGGCTGGAGCAGAAACGGCGCCGCTCGGCGACGAAACGGCTGCGGAGGGCGCCGGAGGACTAAGGCGTCGCTCAGGCCGTATCCGGATCGGCGCCGGAGCCGTTTACGACTTTGAAGCATGGCCCCGATCTCGGTCACCCTAGCTCCCCGAGATCCCCCAGCGGCTGTCGTCGCGCTGGTGGGCGAGCACGACGCCTATTCGGCCGGACGGCTCGAGGGGGAGCTCGGCGTCCTGATCGACGAGGGCATGCGCGTGGTCGTCGACCTGCGGGACACGGAGTTCATCGACTCGACGACCCTTGCGACGCTGCTCAGCGCCCGCCGTGGCGCGGAGGAGGCGAGCCTGGGCTTCACCTTCGTGCTGCCGAAGCGCAACTACACGGAGGTCAACCAGCTGCTCGACCTGACGGGCCTCGGGACGAAATTCGCGATCTTCGAGACGCTCGACCAGGCGCTCGCCGCCGCGCGGGGCGGAACTACGAGAGGAGATTCCGTCCGGTCAGCCGCGTAGCCTCCGCGGCGCATGGACTACGACCCGCTGCGTCGCGGCTTCGCCGAGTTCGTCGGGACGTTCACGCTGATCTTCATCGGCGCGGGCTCGATCATGGCTCTGACCAAGGTCTTCGAGCCGGCGACCATGGGAAACGCGCAAGCGCTCGGCGTCTACGTCGGGGGCCTCACGCTCGTCTCCGTTGCCCTCGCGCACGGGCTCGCGATCGGCGTGATGGTCTCGGCCGTGGGACACATCTCGGGCGGCCACTTCAACCCCGCCATCACTGTCGGCTTCTTCATCACGCGGCGCCTAGCGCCGACGCTCGCGCTGGTGTACCTGAGCGTGCAGCTCCTGGGCGCGACGGCGGCGGCGCTCCTGCTGCGCTGGTTCTTCTCAGACAGCGTCCGCGCGGCCACGAACCTCGGCGCGCCCGCTCTTGGCAGCGGCATCAGCGTCTGGCAGGGCGTGGTGATCGAAGGCATCCTCACGTTCTTCCTCGTCTGGGTGGTCTTCGCGACCGCCGCCGACCCTGGCGGGACGTTCAAGTCGGTCGCGGGTCTCGCAATCGGGTTCACGATCACGCTCGACATCCTCATGGGCGGTCCGCTCACGGGCGCCGCGATGAATCCCGCGCGCGCGTTCGGCCCCGAGCTCGTCTCGCGCGACTGGACGGACGCGTGGGTCTGGTACGTCGGGCCGTTCGTCGGCGGCGCCGTCGCAGCGCTTGCCTATGAGTGGCTCTACCTCCGCCCACCTGCGCCGCTACCGGTCGGCCCGCCGGAGACGGGCGTGATCGAGCCGCGCCCGGGCGACACCGCCGTTTCGTAAGTCGGCTCCGCGCGAAAACAGGCAGCAGCACATGGCTGCTGACACCGACATCATCATCCTCGACGGCCGCACGTTCTTCTATTCCGACCGGAACGGCGACGTCGACGCCGAGGACGCCGAGGGCTTCTTCTACCAGGACGTCCGTCACCTCTCGCGCTGGCACGTGCGCGTGGACGTTGGACAACAATGAAGCCGGACGCTAAGCCAGGCGGGCCTGGCTTAGCGGGAGGCGAACTCATGCGCCGCGCGATCGCAAAGCAATCGCGCGTCCGCACTGTCGGGAGCCTTCGCTTGCAGCGAAAACGGTCGCGTGAAGGGCGGGCTTTGCCCGACCTTCACGCCGTACCAGTTCAAGTGGAGCGGCGCAGCCGCTCTACTTATTCGACTGTGACGGTCTTTGCGAGGTTCCGGGGCTGATCAACATTCAGTCCGCGCAGTCGGGCGA
>JBKOVW010000144.1:0-3148 GCA_046724095.1 Actinomycetota bacterium
GCGCGAATGACGCCGACTGCGATCGCGAACCTACAGAGGCGAAAGCAGGTCGCGGCGATCTTCCTGCACGAGACGGAGGGCATCCTCGACCTGAAGGACTCGATGGCGATCGCGCAGTCCGACAAGGTGCAGACGAACCTCAGCTTCACGGGCAAGGGCGTGAACGTCGCCGTCTACGAGGACGGCCCCGACGACACGACGAACCTGTCGATCACCGCGCAGTACGAATTGAATCCGGCGACGACGCAGCATGCGCGGCATACGCACGGGATCATCAAGAACATCGAGCCGACCAAGCCGCACGGGCACGCAAGAGACTGCAACCTCCATTCGGCGAACAGCATGGATCTCGACGCAATCAAGTGGGCTGCGCAAACGCGCGGCTGCACGGTGATCAGCCAGAGCTTCCACCGCGACTCCGAGCAGACCGACTCGGGTCAGTCGTTCGACGACAAGTACAAGGACTGGCTCGTCCTCCACTGGCCGTGGCCGACGATCCTGCAGGCGGCCGGCAACGGCGACAGCTCGGAGTTCGTGAACCACAAGGGTTACAACAGCCTCACCGTCGCAAACCACGATGACACGGCGGCGACGCTCGCGAGCGATTCGTGCTTCCGCAACCCGAGCTCCGGGCACAGCGACCGTGAGCTGCCGGAGGTCGCCGCGAACGGAATGGGCGTCGCGTGCGTCGGGCTGACAATGAGTGGCACGAGCATGGCCGCCCCTGCAGCGGCGGGCGTGACGGCGCTGATGCAGCAGGCGGCTCCGACGCTGAAGTCGTGGCCGGAGGGCTGCCGCGCGATCCTGCTCGCGGGCGCGAGCAAGAACATCACCGGCAACACGTGGTGGGCGGACCGGACAGCCGGCATTGATGCGTCGGACGGCTCGGGCGCGGTCGACGCGCTCGAGGGCGTGCGGATCGCACAGAGCCGCAAGTCGCGCAACGCCGCCGCGTCGCGTCGCGGCTGGGACATTGGCACCTTGCGTTCGTCCGACATCGGCGCGAACGGCGAGACGAAGTTCTCGTACCAGGTCGTCGTGCCGCAGTTCTTCTTCGGCGCACGCGTGAAGGTCGCGCTCGCGTGGGACAGCCTCGCGGCGGTGGTCGACATACCGCTTTTCCAGTTCGCGTTCGACCAGCTGAAGGTCGATCTCGACCTGCATGTGTACGACAGCCGCGGCAACCAGGTCGGCTACAGCGGCTCATGGGACAACGGCTACGAGATCGCCGAGTTTCCGGCCAACCGCGGCGAGACGTACACGATCAAGATCCGGCGCTGGTCGGGGGCGGACGACGTCTGGTACGGGATCGCGTGGACCGTGCAGGGGACCCCGTTCATTCGGGGGGACTGGGGGCTGACCGAGGCGATCCTGCGCGCGGCCGGGGGGTAGCGCGCGCGAACGGAGGAGGTCGGTTGGCAACGCCGAGCCTGAAGCGATCCTGAGCTTTGGGTGGTTCTGCGCGGTCACGCGCAGCCGAACGGCCTGGTTCATCATCCGCGAGGTTGATGACGATGGCTGCGGGCTCGGTAAGGCTAACGCGGTGCGAGGGTGGTGCTGCTGACGTGAACCCACTCTTGCAACGGAGCGACCAAGAGCTTCCCGAACCCCGCGGAGGCTGGTGGCCGTCGCGGATGTAAGCGCCTGGGCGGCGCCTGCACCGCACGGGGTCCGCCGCTACGTCCCCGCTCTGACGTGGCTGCCGGCGTACGACCGGAGGTATCTCCGCTTCGACATCGTCGCGGGCGCGACCGTGTGGGGCCTGCTGGTGCCGGAGATGATCGCCTATGCGGGCCTCGCGGGACTGCCGCCGCAGGCGGGCCTGTACACACTGCTCGCCGCACCCGCGGCGTACGCGATTTTCGGGACGAGCCGACATGTGGTCGCGGCCGGCACCTCGGCCGCGGCGGTTCTCGTTGCTTCGACTGTCTCCGATCTCGGCCCGGCAAGCACGGCGCAGTACGCCGCTGACGCGGCGACCATGATCCTCCTTTGCGGCGGGCTGTTCCTGGCCGCGGGCTTGCTGCGGCTCGGTTTTGTCGCGCAGTTTCTTTCGAGGCCTGTGGTGGAGGGGTTTGTGTTCGGCCTTGCGATTTTCGTCACGGTCAAGCAGCTGCCGAAGCTATTCGGGATCGAGGGCGGCTCGGGCAACACGATCCGCCAGCTCGGCCACCTCGTCGGGAACCTGAGTGACACGAGTGGTGCGACGCTCGCCGTCGGAGCCGGCGCGCTTGGGTTGCTGTTCGGCGCCGAGCGCTTCTGGCCGCGCCTGCCGGGTGGGCTGGTCGCGCTCGTGCTCGGGATCGCGATCAGCGGCGCGCTGCATCTCTCGCAGCACGGGGTCGCGATCGTCGGCCACGTGCCGCGCGGGCTGCCGTCGGTCTCGATCCCTGACGTGCCGAGCGCGCATATTCCGGCGCTGATGGCTGCGGCGGCGGGGATGCTGCTGGTGATCTTCAGCGAGTCGCTCGGCGCGGCCGAGAACTTCGCGACGAAGTACGGGTACGAGATCGACGCGAACCAGGAGCTGATCGCGCTCGGGGTCGCGAACGCAGGGTCGGGCTTCCTCGGCGGGCTCGCCTCCGGCGGGAGCCTGTCGCAGTCGGCGGTGAACGAGGGGGCGGGAGCCCGTTCGGAGATGTCGCCGCTCGTCGCGACGCTGCTGGCGCTCGTGACCGTGCTGCTGCTGACGCCGCTGTTCAAGAACCTGCCGGAAGCCGTGCTCGCGGCGTTGATCATCCACGCCGTCTCGCACCTCTGGAAGGTCGCCGAGTCCAAGCGTTACCGTGTCGAGCAGCCGCTCGAGTTCTGGGCCGGCCTCGGGACGGTGCTCGGCGTGATCACGATCGACGTGCTCCCGGGGCTCGTGATCGGAGTCGTCTCGATGATCCTGCTCGTCGTCTACCACGCCAGCAGGCCGCACGTGTCGGTGCTCGGCCGCGTCCCCGGCGTTCCCGACGCCTACGGCGACGTCGGCCGGCACCCCGACTACGAGCGGCTGCCCGACCTGCTCGTGCTCCGGCTCGAGGCGCCGCTGTTCTATGCGAACGCCGCGCCCGTCTGCGAACACATCAAACACCTGGTCGGCGCCGCCGTGCGGCGTCCGCGCGCGGTCATCCTCGACGCGGGCTCGAACTCGAACCTCGAT
>JBKOVW010000025.1:0-10908 GCA_046724095.1 Actinomycetota bacterium
CTGACCTCAAGCGACGGTTCAACCGGGACTTCTGGGTCGAGGACGACGAGTACTTCGCGCTCGCGCTGGACGAGAACGGCGACCAGGTGGACTCGCTGACCTCGAACAACGGCCACCTGCTCTGGAGCGGCATCGTCGAGAAGGCGAAAGCGAAAGCGGTCGTCCGCCACCTGATGGGGCCCCGCCTCTTCTCCGGCTGGGGCGTGCGCACGCTCGCCGAGGGCGAGGGCCGCTACAACCCGATCGGGTACCACGTCGGCACGGTGTGGCCGTTCGACTGCTCCTTCATCGCGTGGGGGCTGCGGCGCTACGGCTTCAAGGAGGAAGCCGCACGCATCGCGGCCGGCATTCTCGACGCGGCCGAGTTCTTCGACGGACGGCTTCCCGAGGCGTTCGGCGGCTACGAGCGCTCGGTCACCCGGTACCCGGTGCAGTACCCGACGGCTTGCAGCCCGCAGGCGTGGTCGACTGGAGCACCGCTCCTGCTCCTGCGGACGATGCTCGGGCTCGAACCGACCGGCGAGCACCTCCTCGTCGACCCGGCGCTCCCGAGCGGGATTGGTCGTGTCGAGCTGCTCGACATCCCGGGGCGATGGGGTCGCATGGACGCATTCGGGCGCGGGCGCGTCGACGTCGCCTGACCGGTCGGTGGCCTCCGTCTCGAGGTGACGGCAGGAGCCAGGCCGGCCGACCACCCGATCGAAGAGCCGCGCTGGCCGCCGGCCGCGGCGCTGGTCGTCTACATCGCATTGAACCTCGGGGTCCGCGTTTGGCTGCCGTCCGCCTCCGCGGTGCGCGTGCCGTGGCTGGTCCCGTCAGTCGAGGCGGCGCTGCTTGCGCTCCTGGTGTTCGGCGACCCCGCGCGCATGGCGGACGAGCGGCGACAACGCGTGCGCCCGCTCGCGGTCGCGCTCGTCGTGCTGCTCGTCGCCGCCGCGCTCTGGTCGACGGTGCTGCTCGTGTACGACCTGATCAAAGGGACGGGCGTGACGAGCTCGCCGAGCGAGCTCCTCGCGACCGGCGGGCTCGTCTGGCTCGGCAACAACCTGTCGTTCGCGTTGCTCTACTGGCTGATCGACAGCGGCGGGCCGATCGCGCGCGCTACCGATCCCGCCCCGGTCGACTTCGCCTTCACGCAGCACATGAGCCCGGAGCTCGCACCGGAAGGCTGGCGGCCCGTCTTCCTCGATTACCTCCACCTCGGCTTCACGAACGCGACGGCGTTCAGCCCCACCGACGTGATGCCGCTGACCCACCGGGCGAAATACACGATGCTCGTGCAGTCCACCGTCGCGCTCGCGCTCTTCGGGCTGATCGTCGCCCGGGCGGTGAACGCGTTCACCTGAGCACGGCTCAGGGCATCCGGCAGAAGATCCGGCCGGCGTACTGACTTCCCTCGGCGGCGCTCTCCGTCCGCGTGACGATGCAGGTCCCGTATCTCGTCTCGATCGGCTCCCCTTCGGCCGGCAGCTGCGGCAGCTCGATCTCCTCGAGCTCCTCCAGCGGGAGGCCCTCGACCGTCACGATGAATCGCTGCAACGGGCTCATGGGCCGTCCGATGCCGGAGGCGGGACCATCGACGCACGGACCGAGGCCAGCGGCGTCGACGGAACCTTGATCAGCCCGCGGGTCGGGCGATCGAGATCGAGGATGACGAGGAGCAGCAGCGTCACGAGCACGGCAGCGGAGAGCATCGCCACGAGCCCCCGCCCGAGGATCGAGATGTGCAGCGCGAGTAGGCCGAGCGCGGCGGCGGCGCCGAGGACCTCGAGGGCGAGGACCGCGCCCGGCACGCGGTTGTTCAGCCCCGCGAGGCGCGCGAGCTGCGCGTCGAACGTCGGATTGAGGTTCTCGATGTAGAGCCGCGGCGCGCTCGCGAGCGGCGCGGCGCCCACCGCTTCTCCGGCGAGGCGCCACAGCCGCCGCTGCAGCAGCTCCTGGGCGCCCGTCGTGCGTCGCATTGCCGCGCTGCTCGGCACCTCCTTCGAGATCCGGAGGGCGAGGTCGGTGTACTGCGGCCAGAGCCGGAGCGACCTGGTGCGCGCCGGTTCCGCGAGGAGCTGGCTGCGCAGGTAGCTCGTGCCGATCGCGTTCGCCTCGATCACGGTCGCGGTCCGGCGATCCTCGTAGCGCCCGACGGCAAGCGTGAGACCGAAGGCCAGGATGAGACCGACGACCCCGAGCAGTGCCCCCTGGAGCACACCGAAGGGCTCGCGCAACTTCGCCTCGTGCTCGCGCAGGTAGCGGCCGGTGAGGTAGCCGGTCGCCGTCGCCGCGCCGATGATCCCGAAGACGATGAGCGCGACGGCCCAGCTGGGAAAGGAGAAGAACATCTCAGCCCGCGAGCCGCACGATCTCGTGCATTCGGTCGAGCCCTTCGGGGCGATGGGTGATCAGCAGCACCGTGCGACCGGCGGCGGCGGCGAGGACGTCGTCGATCAGCCGCTCGGCAGTTCCCGTGTCGAGGTGCGCCGTCGGCTCGTCGAGGACGAGCACCGGCGCATCTGCGAGGAGAGCGCGCGCGACGACGAGCCGCTGGCGCTGCCCCCCGGAGAGCTCGCGGCCCTCCTCGCCGACGAGCGTGTCCCACCCGTCGGGCAAGCCGCGCACCCAGCCGAGAATCCGCGCGCGCCTGAGCGCATCTTCGAGCTCGTCATCGGTCGCGTCGGGCCGCGCCAGGCGAAGGTTGGCGCGAATCGTCGTCGAGAAGACGTGCGAGTCCTGGCCCGCCACGGCGATCGCGCGCCGAACGTCCTCCTGCCGATACGCACGGAGGTCGCGACCGTTCAGCGTGACTCGCCCGGCCTCGGGATCGAGGAAGCGGACGAGCAGGTCCGCGACGGTTGTCTTCCCCACTCCGCTCGGACCGATCAGCCCGACCCACCGGCCCGGCTCGAGGCGGAGGCTCACACCGTCGAGCACGCGCGCGTGCACGTCTTCGAGCGCGACGGCGAACGGTCCGAGCGGGAACGGCGCAGGGGCGGCCGTGTCTGCGATCTGCGGCTCGCGCTCGGTCAGCTCGAGGATGCGCTCGCCGGCCGCGAGCGTCTCCGTCAGCTCCCGCGCGGATTGTGCAAGCGGCTGCACCGCTTCAAAAGCCGCGAGCGCAAGCAGCGCGAGCAGCGCGATCAGCACGCGGTCGAGGTCGCCCGCGGCGTGCGCCGAGACGGCGACGGCGAGGACGCCGGCGACCGTGGCGCCGGTCACGAGCAGGGCGAGCCCGTCGGCGGCGCCGTCGACAAGCGCCGCGCGGCGCGCAACGCGAATGAGCGCACCGTCGGCAGCCGCGAGCGACGCGAGCCGCTCCTGCTCTCGTCCGTACACCGCGAGCTCGGATGCGCCCCGTGTGGTCTCGACGAGCTCGGCGGTCAAGTGACCCCGCGCCGCGGCAACGCTCCCGTCGACGCCCCGGCGAAGCGCGCCGACGAGCAACGGCACCCCGATTCCCCCGGCGATCAGCCCTGACGCGAGCACAAACGCAGCGGCCGGCAGCAGAGCCGCCGCGACCGCGACCGCGACAACACCGGAGCACAGCGCGACCAGCGGCGGCAGCGTCCCGCGAAGGTGAAGGTTCTGGAGGGAGTCGATGTCCGCGACCATCCGCGCGAGCAGGTCGCCGCGCCGGTAGCTCTCCAGATGCGCCGGAGCGAGCGGCTCGATGCGCTCGTACGTCCGCACGCGCGCGCGGCCGAGCTCGCGCAGCGCGAGGTCGTGCGACGCAAGCCGCTCGAAGTAGCGGGCGACCGGCCGCGCGAGCCCGAAGAAGCGCACGCACACGATCGCGACGGTGAGCGAGAGCACTGCGGGCCGTTCGGCAGCGCGCGAGATCAGATAGCCGGCTGTCGCCATCAGCCCGACGCCGCAGAGCACGGTCGCCGCGCCGAGGCCGACCGAAAGCTCAACGCGGGAGCGCGGCGCCGCAACGAGGGCGACCAATCGCCGCCGGGTCGTCGTCACGCCGCCGCCCGCTCGATGGACACCGTCGCCCTGCCCTGCTCGAGCACGAGGACGCGGTCGGCGAGGCGCGCGAGCTCCGGGCGATGGGCGATCAAGAGCAGCGTGCGTCCGGCCCGCAGGCGCTCCACGGCGCGTCCGACGAGCTCGGCGCTTTCCGGGTCGAGGTCCGCCGTCGGCTCGTCGAGGACGACGAGCGCCGCGTCCCGGACGAACGCGCGAGCGAGCGCGATTCGTCGCCGTTCACCGGACGAGAGCGGCCTGCCGCCGTCGCCGACGACGGTCTCGTAGCCGCCCGGCAACCTGCGCACGAATCCCTCGGCGCCCGCGACCACGGCCGCAGCGTGAACCTCCGCATCGGTCGCACCGCGGCGGCCGAGCGCAATGTTCTCCGCGATCGTGCCGCGGAGGAGACTCGGCTGCTGCGGGACCCAGGCGAGCTGCCGTCGCCAGCTGTCCGTGTCGCAGCGCGCGAGGTCGACGCCGCCCACCGTCACGCGCCCGGCGCTCGGCGTGGCCAGGCGCAGCAGGAGGCTCGCCACCGTGCTCTTGCCGGCCCCGCTCTCGCCGACGAGCGCAAGCGTCTCACCCGGAAACAGTTCGAGGTCGAGCCCGTCGAGGACGAGCCCGCGGCGCGACGGATACGCGAAGGTCACGTGCTCGAAGCGCACGACGGCAGTGCCCGGCGACGGTGCCGGCAGGGCACCGGTGGCTCCGACCTCGTCGGGCGCGTCGAGAAGCGCCAGGATGCGGTCGGCCACTTCGATCCCCTCCGCACTTGCGTGGTAGTGCGCCCCGAGCCGCCGCAACGGCAGATAGAGCTCGGGCGCCAGCACGAGGACCGTCAATCCCGCTTCGAGGCCGATGCTTCCGCCCACGAGGCGCACGCCGATCGTGACGGCGACGAGCGCGACGCCGAGCGTCGCGGCGAGCTCGAGCACGGAGCCCGAGAGGAACGCGGCCCGCAGGGTTCCCATCGTCGCGCGCCGATACCGGTCGCTGACGTCGCGGATCGTGTCGGCTTGCGCACGGCTCCTGTTCAGCAGGCGCAGCGTCGGCAGTCCCCGCACGACGTCGAGGAAGTGCGTCGACAGCAGGCGCAGTGCAGTCCACTGCTCGCGCGTGCGCTCTTCCGTGTACCGGCCGATCAGCCACATGAAGACGGGCACGAGCGGCAGCGTCACGAGCATGAGCAGCGCCGAGGTGAGGTCGATCGCGCCGACCCACCCGATGACGGCGAGCGGCACGATGCAGGCGAGCACGACCTGCGGGAGGTAGCGGCCGAAGTACGCGGCGAGCGCGTCGACGCCCTGAATTCCCGCCGCCGAGACCTCGCCCGCCTCGACGCCGTCGAGGGCGGCGGGCTGCCTCCGCAGCCGCCGCGCGACGAGCTCGAGACGCAGCTCCGAGAGCACCGTCGACGCCGCACGTGCACCGGCGACTTCGAAACCCCAGGCGATGATGCCTCTGAGGGCGAAGACGAGCGCAAGCAACGCAAGCGCAGGTGCGACCGCCTCGAGCGAGGCGCCGTCGAACGCGCGCGCGACGATGCGTGCGAGCAGAGTCGCCTGCGCGAGCGTCAGGAAGGCGGCCGCGATCCCGAGCGCCACGTCCAGGCCGAGCAGCATGCGCACCGCCCGTGCGCGGCGGACGAGCCGCGGGTCGAGTGCGCGCACCGCTAGCCCTCTGGCACTGCGTGCAGCTCTGGACGCTCATCTCCGCCGAGGCGGTGGCGGAAGACGTGGTAGGTCCAGCCTTGGTAGAGCAGGACGACCGGCGTCACGATCGCGGCGACGACGGTCATGACGGCGAGCGTGTAGTGCGCCGACGCGGTGCCCGCGACGGTGAGGCTGTTGGCGAAGTTCGGGCTCGAGACCATCACCCTCGGATACAGGCTTGTGAAGAGCGTCGCGACGATCCCGAGCGTTCCGGCTGCGCCCATGACGAACGCGATTCCCTCCCGGCCGGCGTAGACGAGGAGCGCGGCCACCAGGAAGGCGGCGACGGCAAGGGCCGCCGGCAAGACCGGTGGAAAAACGTCCTTGCCGTTCCGATCGACCGCAACCTCGACCGTCCAGATCAGAAAGCCGGTCACGACGGCAACCGCCGGGATCGCGAGCGTCCGGGCGGCGCGCCGTACCCGCAGGAGCAAATCCCCCGTCGTGCGAAGCGTCAGGAAGTTCGCCCCGTGGAACGCGAAGACCAGGACGAAGGCGATGCCGCCGAGAATCGTGTACGGGGTGAACAGGTCCCAGAAGTTCCCGGCGTAGTCTCCGTCCGAGTTCAGGGGGACGCCGTGTAGCAGGCTCGACAGCGCGATCCCCCAGACGAGCGGGATGCCCGCGCTGCCGCCTGCATTGGCCCACAGCCAGACGCGTCGCCAGCCGGCGCCGTCACCTTTATCGCGCCACTCGAAGGAGACAACGCGGACGATGAGGAAGAACAGCAGGAGCAGCAGCGCGAGGTAGAAGCCGGAAAACATCGTCCCGTACCACGCTGGGAATGCGGCGAAGGTCGCGCCGGCCGCGACCACGAGCCAGACCTCATTGCCGTCCCAGACCGGGCCGATCGACTCGAACATGACCGCCCGCTCGCGCTCGTCGCGAGGGACGAACGGGAGCAACATTCCGACGCCGAAGTCGAAGCCCTCGAGCACGAAGTAGCCGCCCCAGAGAACGGCGATCAGGCAGAACCAGAAGATCTCGAGATCCATTAGTAGGTCACCACCGGCGCGGGGAGCTTTTCCGCCGGCACCGGCAAGTCGGGCCGCGCGTAGCGGCGCATCAGGACGAAGTCGACCACGCCGAGGACGAGGTAAAGCAAGACGAAGAAGCTGAGACTGATGCCGAGCCACGTCGTGCTGACGCTCGGCGAATTGGCCTTGCTCGTGAGCAGCAGGCCTTGCACGATCCAGGGCTGGCGGCCCATCTCGGTCAGGACCCAGCCCGCGGTCGCCGCGATGTAGGGGAACGCGATCGCAACGATCGCCGCCCAGAGGAACCAACGGGCATGCTCGAGTTTCCGCTTCCAGAACAGCCAGGAGCCGACCGCGGCGACGAGGAACATCAGCACGCCCGTGAAGGCCATCACCCGCATCGACCAGTAGATCACTCTGACGTTCGGCGTGTAGTTGCCCGGGCCGTACTTCCGGCGCTCCTGCGTCTGGAGCTGGTTGAGGCCTTCGACCTGCCCGTTGAACGAGCCGGTGGCCATGTAGGAGAGGAGCCTCGGGATCGTGATCGAGAAGCTCGGTGTGGGATCGCTCTTGGTGAAGCCGCCGATCTGGAAGAGGGAGAAACCGCAGGGCTCGCACGTGTTCCATTGCGCCTCGGACGCGGCGATCTTCATGCTCTGGGCGCTGGTGACGGCCTCTCCAAAGCGGTTGCCGACGACGAGCTGCAGCAACGTGACCGGCAAGGCGACGATCAGGGCGAGTTTCGCTGCCCGGCGGAAGACGTCGACATCGTGGCCGCGGAGGAAGTGCCAGCAGCAGACGCCGAGCATCAGGGTCGAGCCGAAGATGAGGCCGGCGAGCATCGTGTGGACGTACGCACGGAGCGCGAACCCGTTCGACAGGAGCGCCCAGACACTCGTCAGCTGCGCCTCGCCGTTCACGACCTTGTACCCAACGGGGTGCTGCATCCACGAGTTCGCGACCAGAATGAAGTAGCCCGACAGCCAGGTGCCGAGCACCGCAATCCACAGCGTTGCGAGGTGCACGCGTGGGGACAGTCGGTTCCAGCCGAAGATCCAGAGGCCGAGGAACGTCGACTCGAGCATGAAGGCGGCGAGTCCTTCGATTGCGAGCGGCGCGCCGAAGACGTTCCCGACGAACCTCGAATAGACCGACCAGTTCATCCCGAATTCGAACTCCTGCACGAGCCCGGTCGCGACGCCGATCGCGAAGTTGATCAGGAACAGCGTCCCGAAAAACCGCGTCAGCCGCAGCCACGCCTCATCCCCCGTCCGATGCCAAATCGTCTGCATGATCGCGACCAGGGGCCCTAGACCCAGGGTCAGCGGCACGAACAGGAAGTGGTAGATCGACGTCGTCGCGAACTGCACGCGGGCGAGGTCGACGGCGGTTGCTGCGGTCGTCACGCCGCGCTCCCTTGCTACTCGCTTCCGACAGTGATGCGGCCGACACGCTGGTGCGTCAGCTCGGCGCCGACCCAGTCGACGATCGCCTTCGTACGGTCTTCGTTCGTCGGCAGAAGCGCCACGTGCACCGTGCCCCACGCAAGTTGCGCCTTCAGGCCCGTCATCGTCTTCCCGCCGAGCATCTGGACGACGGCGGCGTGGCGGCCGATCGTCGCCATCGTGCCCTTGTCGCGGTACTTGAACGGTTTCGTCGGCTTGCCCGCGATGCGACGCGCGATCGTCTCGCCCGCATGCTCACCCGACTGCAGCGCGACGGAGCCCAGCTGTGGCAGCACCTGCTCGGTCTTCGCGTCGGTGATCGCCGCCGAGTCGCCGACGACGTAGACCTCGGCGCGATCCGGAAGGGTGAGATCGGGACCGACCGCGATACGGTTGCCGCGCTCCAGCTCGATTCCGAGTGTCTGCACAAGCTTGTTCCCCTGCAGCCCGGCGCCCCAGACAAGCGTGTGTGCCTTCAGCTCGTCGCCGGACTTGAGCTTCACGCGCGTCGGCAAGACCGATTCGACCTGCGCGCCCGTCATCACTTCGACGGTACGGTCGGCAAGCGCCTTCGCCGTGTACGTGCGCAGCTTCGGCTTGAACATCGAGAACAGCTCCGGGCCGGCCTCGACGAGAATCACGCGCGCCTGCTGCTCGGAGACGTTCGGGTAGTCCTTCGAGAACGCGGCGCGGTAGAGCTCGGCGACCGCGCCGGCGGTCTCCACGCCGGTCGGGCCTCCGCCGACCACGACGACGTTCAGCGCTCCGTCGTCGATCAGGCCCGGGTCCCGGTCCGCGGCCTCCCACCGCTCCAACAGGTGATCCTTGAGCCGGACGGCGTGCGGCAGGGTGTACATCGGAAACGCGTGCTCGCCTGCGCCTTCGGTGCCGAAGAAGGTCACCTCCGCGCCGAGCCCGAAGACGAGGTAGTCGTAGCTGATCGGGTCGAGCTGGTCGAAGCGCACCTCGCGCGCGTCGAGATCGACCGCCGTCACCGTGGCCTGGTGGATGGTCGTGTTCTCGTTCTCTGCGAGCAGGTCGCGGAGCGAGTGACCGACGGCCGTGATCTCGACCAGGCCGGTCGCCAACTGGTAGAGCATGGGCTGGAACGTGTGGTAGTCGTGCCGGTCGACCAGCACGACCTCGGCGTCTGCGCCTTTCAGCTTCTGCGCGACGCCGACGCCTGCGAAGCCTCCGCCGAGGATGAGGACACGTGGGCGCTCGCCGGTCACGAGCCCGCGAACTTCATCTCGTAGCGCGAGATCTTCTCCCCGCGGACCCTCAGCTCGATGCGCCGCTCACGGGCGTAGGCGAAGTCGCCTGTGTCCTTCGTGCGGTAGATCTCGCGGAAGTCGGCAAGGATGCGGCCATTGCCGAGGTCGACCGTCTCCTTCTCCTCGAAGTCGATGTCGAAGCTCGTGCGCGGCACGATCCACGGCCAGCTCGGCTGGCTCCGAACCTCCCCGATGCCGCTGAGGGTGCGCAGCGGTGTCAGCCATTCGACGTCGGACGCGAGCAGCGGGTAGATGCCGTCGTGATCTCCGCTGGTGGCGGCCGACGCGAGCGCCTCGAGGAATTGCCTGGCGACGGCGAGATCCTGCGCGCTCATGCCTCGATCCCCCACGTCGACGTCGTCGATGCGCCCGGCTCGAGCACGAGGACGCCTGCTCCCATGCAGAATGCGTTCGGCGCGCACGTCATCGGCTCGACCGCGAGGCTGCGGCGGTTCACACTCGGAAGCGGGTCGCCCGTGAACAGCTGCAGATAGGGATAGGTCTCGTCGAGCCACAGCGAGAGGGAAGTCGCACTGTCCGGACGGCTAAGCGCGACACGGGCGACCCCGGCGGAATCGCGCGCGAGATCCGTGTACGCGTTGTCGAGCTTCGTGGTCCCGATCGCACGCGGCGTGCGGAAGTCATACTCGGTGCCGTCGACAGGCTGCTCGTACAGCGGCAGCCCGCGGTCGTCGAAGTGAATGACGGTTCGGCCAGGGGCCTGCAGCACGAGCGAGTCCACGGTCGGCGTCCCGAGCGTGAGGTACGGATGTGCCCCGCTGCCGTACGGGCAGGCGCGGCGTCCGACGTTGGTTGCCGTGGAGGTCACGCGAAGGCCCGCCTCGGAGAGCGAGTACTCGAGGCGGAGCTCGAGCGAGAACGGGTAGCCGGGCTGGGGGTGCAGCGTGTGCCCGAGCACGACTCGATCCTCGTCGCGCTCGACCACCGACCAGGGGAGCCAGCGAACGAGCCCGTGGATCGCGTTGCGCGTCTCGGGCTCCGTGAGCGGCAGCTGATAGCGGTCACCGTCGAAGTCGTACGTCCCGTCCTCGAGCCGGTTCGGCCACGGCATGAGCACCTGCCCGCGGCCGGCCGTCGCCATGTCGTGCTCGCCGTAGCCGTCGAGCACATCCCGGCCGGCCACCGCGTACGAGCGGAGCCCCGCTCCGACCTCGACGACGACAGCGCGGTGGTCTCCCGCACGAATCTCGATCTGGTCGCCCGACGGCAGGCCATTCCGCATCAGGCCGCCATTCGCGTGAGCAGGTGATCGCCGACCCGGAGCGCGTTCGCCATCGCGGTCAATGCCGGGTTCACCGCGCCGATCGAGGGGAACACGCTCGTGTCGACGACGTAGAGGTTGTCGACTTCGTGCGCGCGGCAGTCGACGTTCAGGGCGGACGTCGCCGGATCGTCGCCGAAGCGGCACGTGCCCGCCTGATGCGCACAGCCGGCCACCGGAATGTCGTTCTTCATGTATGCGAAGCGGCCGAAGAGGTGGTCGGGCTCCATGTGGAGTTTCCCGACGATCGCCCTCAAC
>JBKOVW010000117.1:0-6343 GCA_046724095.1 Actinomycetota bacterium
GCGCCGTCCCGCGCAGCAGCCGCGAAGGGCGGTCGCACGACTGCACGCCGGCGGGCGACGGGAACGACGCGATCCCGCTCCACGAGCACCCGCTCGACCGGCACGCGCCGCAGCACGACGCGCCGGGCGCCGTCCCGCGCAGCAGCCGCGAAGGGCGGTCGCACGACTGCACGCCGGCGGGCGACGGGAACGACGCGATCCCGCTCCACGAGCACCCGCTCGACCGGCACGCGCCGCAGCACAGGCACGCGTCGCAGCACCTCGACACGGGCACGCTCGACCGGCACGCGCAGCCGCAGCACGTCGGCACGCGGCCGGAGCACGTCGGCACGCGGGCGCAGCACCTCGACGCGCTCGCGGTCGGGTACGACGCGGCGCAGCACGACGCGCCGCCGCTCGAGCTCCTAGGTCAGAGCACCACGTGAGAGAGGCCCCGCGAGCGCGGGGCCTCTCTCCGCTTCGACGCTACGGGCGCGGCGAGTGTGATCGGCGGAGTGCTGAACGTCTCCCAGTCCACCGAGTTGTTTCCGTTGCCCAGCGCCTTGAGGACGCTCAGCTTGAGGACAGAGGTTCCGTTTGGCACGCTCCCACCATCACGCGGCCGTACGACCTGCTGACCACGGCTTCCCGCAATCGCCTGCGTGCAAGTCCCAATTCGCGCGAGTCGCAGCCTCAGCTGCCGCCCCATGTGACGGATTGCTACTCCTCGCGCTCGTCGCGCGCCTTGGCGATTTTCAGTTGCACCTCGTTGGCGTGGTCGATGAGCTCCTGCGCGCGGCGCCGGAGCACCAAGGCACGGCGACACTCGAACCGCGCCCGACCTCGCAAGGCTGCCTGCTCCGACTCACGCAGAACGAGCCAGATCTCGTTGTCGAGCGCGACCGCGTCGCCAACGCCGAGCGGCTCATCGGCGGCAACGACCTTCTCGTCTTCACCGTCGAGCACGAGCTCGTAAAGCTCCACACCCCGACCCTATTGCGCGTAGGCGCCGCCTGCCTCCTCCGTATCGGGTGGCCTCGTGCTACCGAGGTGACGACGCTGGCTACCGGGAAGGGGAACCGAAACGGTCCCTCGAGCGTCTACCTAGTGACGGGGTGGTCACGGATTCTGAGACTGACGGCATACGGAATCCAGCACTGCCCCGTCACTAGCCGAACGGCCGGATCGAACTACCAAGAGAGACAACGCGCCGCGACGCCCGCTGAGGGTACGTTCGCGAACGTGCGCATTTATGCCCTAGCCGATCTTGGCGACCGTCTTGCACTCGGCGTGTATCTGCGGCGAGAGGACGCCTTCGCCGACCTCGAACAGTTTTTCCGAGACCAATCTGATTGCGCCGGCCTCGTGCACGTCGTGCCGATCGAGCTCGACGAGCGCGTGTTCTCCCAGAACTGATGTCCGTCTGCGGAGTGCCGCCTACGGCACGCGTGTCCCGGCATGAGCTGATCCGGCACCGCGTCGCACTGCTCACCCCTGCGAACGGCGACGTCGCCGATGCGTGGGAACCAGACCTCGCCTGGTTCTACGTTGTTCCCATCCGGGTCGAGGACGAATGCGGCGTAGTGCCCAGAGTGATAGTGAGATCGCATCCCCGGCCGTCCGTTGTCGACGCCTCCCGCCTCGACGGCTGCAGCGTGGAACGCATCAACGGTTTCGCGGTCTGGCGCGGCGAACGCAATGTGCACCGAAAGCGCTCGAGCTCAGACCTGCTCGCCCGCCCTGCTCTCGGCGGTTGAGACCTGCATCGCAGCGAACGATATTCGCGGCGTTCGCATCGAGCTCGACGGTCAGAAGTACACACTCGCCGCGCAGTAGCGCCGAGGTCTGCGGCTTCTGCCGTCTAGACGAACCACTTGGGGAGCCGTTCCCATCGGCCCTCGTCGTCCGTTTCAGAGTTGTGAAGAACGTGCGCCGCTCGTTTGTGATGGCAGCCGTGGCGATAAGCATTGTCGCTGGGACGGTCGCCCTTTGGCACCTCCGCCTAGTCGTCTTCCTGTTCCTTCTCGGCGTTACGTGGGCGGCGGCAATGCGGCCGGGCGTCGAACGGCTCCGCACGCATGGGATCCCTCGCGCGGTCGGAGTGTTAATGCATTTCGCGGCCGCGGCAGGCGTTGTCGCCTTGCTCTTGTGGCTTGCCGTTCCCCGCGCCATAACGCAGCTTGAGCAGGCGGTGCCGACTTCGGCGTCAGAGGCTCGCAACGCCGCGAAGGGGTCCAGCGGCATCAAGCACAATTTGTTCGTTGCTCTCCAGCATCGACTCGAGGACATTCCCTCTGGATCGGCCGTCATTCATCCCGCGATCTCGCTGACGACCAAAGCATTCGAAGTCGTTTTCGCGATCTGCTTCACCCTGGCGACAACTGCGTATTGGATCTCCGAGCGCGAGCGCGCCCAACGCCTGGTGTTGTCGCTTCTGGCACCTCAGCGGCGACCCACGGTGCGTGCGACCTGGAACCTGATCGACCTCAAGCTCGGGGCGTTCGTGCGGGGCCAATTGCTGACGATCACGTTCGTGAGTGTGACGCTCTCCGCTGCCTTCGCCGTGATCGGCTTGCCGTTTTGGCTGCTGCTCGGCGTCTTTGCGGGGATCGTCGAGATAGTGCCCGTCGTCGGACCGCTTCTAGCCGCAACGCTCGCGATCGGGGCCGGATTGACGATCGACTGGCGACACGCGGCGTATGCGGCGATCGCCGTCTGGGGACTGCGTCTACTGCAGGACTACTTGATCAACCCTCATGTGTTCGGACACACGACCGGCTTGTCACCGTTGATCATCCTCGTCACCGTTACCTCGATAGGGCTTCTCCTCGGCGGCGTCTACGTCTTGCTCTCGGTCCCCCTGGCGGCAATCCTCGCAACGATCATCGAGGTCGCCGCTCTCGGCCGTGATCCAGAACAGCATCCCGTCCCGCGCGTCCTGCTGCCGGCGAAAGACGAGCGGTGAGTCGCTTCCGCCCCACGCGGATCTACTGCAGCCGATACGTCGAAGCGTGATCCAGCGGCTCCCGGGTAGCGGCGGCTAGCCGCTTCTCGACGACGACGTTGCGGTAGTGGCCGGCGGGCTCAATTCTTCCTGGCAGCCCGACACGCGCGCCCTCCGGCGTGGGCGTCATGTCGCTCCCCTCAATCACTGTCTGCGTGTCTGGCGGGACATGCGTCACGAGTTCTCGCGCGTGCAGGCGAGCCATGATTTCGAGGTCGGCTCCGCTCATGCTCTCTTTTTCCTGCTACTGCTCGACCCGGATGACGAGCGCTTCCTGGTGCCGCTCGACGTCGAGCGACCACGGCTCGGGCTCTTGCTACGCGCTCGGGCTGTGCCACGCTTCGTCCCGCGCTTCGTCTGACGGCTGGTTCGACTGGTGGCGCCGCCTTCAGCGGCAGCTGCTTGCTCACCTGCCGCCTGCTCCACACCCTGACTCGCCTCGCCGACCTGTTGCCCAGCCTGCCCGGCTGCCTGACCGACCTGCCCTGCGGCGCCGCCGGCTGCCTGTCCGGCACCGCCCGCCACCTGCCCCGCCGCCTGGCCGAGCTGCTGACCGAGCCCGCCGACGCCTTGTCCGATCCCGCCGAGTGCTTGGCCCGCGCCACCGGCAAGCTGTCCAGCTGCACCGCCGGGGCCAAGCGCCTGCCCAGCCGCATCGGTCAGCCCGCCAAGCGCCTGGCTTGCCGCGCCTCCGGGCTGGACAGCCTGTTTCGCCGTCTGTCCGACGTCATCCAGCGTTTGGCTGACGGCACCACCAGGACCAAGTGCCGTTTGTCCTATGTCCCCGATGCTGCCCACCGTGTCATCGACGGTTTTGACCAGGCTCTCGAGAATCTCAGGATTGCGATCGAGAGTGGTCAGCGCACGATCGAGGATGTCGTAGAGATTCTCGAGCCGCACCTTGAGCTGTGCTTGCGCCTCGACACCCGTGATGTCCACCTCGACCTTGCCGAGGTGGACGTGCACGCCTGCGACCACCTGGAGCAGGTTGGCCAGCTTCGCGCGCAGCGCCAGATGAGCCTCGAGCTGCTCGACGTCGACGTAGATCTCGTCGACCTTGACCTTCTCGATGTTGACGTAGACATCGGGGTCGCTGCTCGGCGCACGACCCTCGAGCTGTGCCGTGCTCGATTGACGGACACGTGTGGACGAACCAGACCCGTTCGCCCTGCTGCCGTTCCGACTGCTTCTCTTGGTCGAGCCACCACTCGCCTTCCGACGCTGCGTTGCCATCAGTGCTCCCCTCCCCTATTGCTCATCTCGCACGGCCCCTCCCCGCTACGCCGATTCATTAATCACGCCCCATGGCCCGCTCCACCGCGATCACTCGCGGCATCGAGCCGACCGAGCGTCTCTTGGACGCGTTCGACAATGTCGTCGAGTTTTCGCGGTCGTATAGCAAGCTGAGCGGTTGAGTCAACGCCGCTGAGCTCACGCTCAGCAGACGTCGCTCGGGCGCCGACGACAAGGTCGAAAAGACTGCCGAGCTGCGCATGCAGCGCCAGGCTCCCGCCGCGCGCCCGACCGCCCTCAACGCGCGAATTCGCGTCGCCGTCGCCCTGACCCGCGCGGAGACGACGCCGTCGCGATGCACTACGCGACGATTGCCTGCCACCACTCCGCTTGGCTTTGGCGCTCGCCGGCGAAGACGTGGTTCGATCAGACGTTTCTTGCAGTCACCTGCCCGCTGTGGTCTTGCGAGCCGCGCTCGGCTGCCGGCGGCGCCGAGCTCCGCTACGGCTACGCGCCCTCTGAGTCCCGGCATTCCGGCTCGATGACTTCTGCGCCGTCGCGCTCCGGCTCGACGGGCTTTGCTGCGTCGTGCGACGGACGCTCTTCATCAGATCGTTCGGCAGGTCAGACGCCAGCGATTTCGCCTCATCGACTACGCCCTTCGCCTGCCTACTGACGAAATCGCTTCTGACCAGGGCGTAAAGGCCCGCACCCGCTGCGGGAAGCAGCACCCAACCTGACCAGCCGTTCGTCCTTTTGGCCATGCTCTTCCCTGCGGCAGCATCGGCAACGTTCGAGAGACGTTCAGCAACATCGATCATCTGCTCTGAGAACTTGTGGATATCGGCCATCTTGTTCGAAAACCTCCCTTTGCGCTCTCGTAAGTCATGGAGAGAGGTTCCCAGACGGCGTGCGTGCAAACGCACTCGCTCCGTCATGCCGACTGGTTGGACCCAACCACCCTGTGCATCGACGCCGGGAAAACAGAAAGCCGCCGTGAAGCGGCGGCTTACATCATGGGCGGTACTGGGCTCGAACCAGTGACCCCCAGCTTGTCGAGCGTGCCTAGCCGTTCGCCGTCAGCAGCCACCTGTCACCGATGCGTGGAACACAGCCACATTCGTCGCTACGGCGCCATCGAGATTTCGCCGTGTGTCGCCGCCTGACCGTTCCATTTCCGTTCCATAGGATCAGGCGGTGGCGGCTCAGCAACTGTACGGCCCGCCGTGTCCGTTCTGCTCGCACGTATGGAGCATCTGGACAGGACGGAAGGCACTCGAAAACTACGGGCCTGTACAGCTCTGGGAATGGTTATGCGGAGGGTGCGACCGCAAGTGGCTTGCCCTCCACCCTTCCGTTGGTCCGAGGAAGTAGGCGACCGAACGCCGCCTCCATCGCGGCGCGCGCCTTGTCGGCGTGCTGTTGCTGCTCGAACAGGTGGCCGTACACGCCGAGCGTGATCGTCGGGGACGCGTGCCCAAGCTGCCGCGACACGAACACCACGTCGTGCCCCTGCGAGATCAGCATGGAGGCGAAGCAGTGCCTGAGGTCGTGGAGGCGCAACCGCTGCACCGTCTCCCCCGCCTCCTTCGCCTTCTTGCGCTTCGCCTTCGACGGCAACAGCCCCGCCTTGACAGCCGCGCTCTCCAGCCCCCGCCTCGACACGTTCCGCCACAGCATCGGCGTGCCCGCCTCCGTCGTGAACACGTAGTCGGTCGGCTTCGCCCGACCCGCCGCGAAAGCCTGCTCACGGTGCGCTCGCAGCCTCGTTGCGAGCGCGGGCATCAGCACAACCTCACGCACCGCCTGTGGCGTCTTCGTCTTGGCCCGCTCCCGTGTGCGGTCAAGCTGCCCGCGCACGTGCACGAACCCGCGCTCGAAATCCACGTCACGCCACTGCAACCCGAGCAGCTCCCCCTGCCTCACGCCGGTGAACACCGCCGTAGCGAGCAGCGTCCGGTAGCGGTCCGACGCCGCCGCGGCGAGCAGCTGGCCGATCTCGTCCGTGGAGAGGATGCGCATCTCGCGCCGCTCGACCGACGGACGCTCGCCACGTTCCAGCTGCCGCATCGGGTTCTCCCCGATCCAGCCGCGACGCACAGCGTGCCCGAGCACACGGCCTAGCAC
>JBKOVW010000212.1:0-5198 GCA_046724095.1 Actinomycetota bacterium
CGGCGACCCACCGGCCGACCGTTGAGCCGCCGGACCGCGGCGGCAGGACGGCGTCGTTCGGATCAGTACGAGCGATCCTGCCCGAGGACGTGCTGGGCGATGTAGTTGAGGATCATCTCGCGGGACACCGGGGCGATCCGGGTGGCCCGCGTCATCCCGAGCAGCGTGGCGACCCCGTACTCGGTGGTCATCCCGTTGCCGCCCATGGACTGGATCGCGGTGTCCACGGCGAGTGCGGCGGCCTCGGCCGCGGCGTACTTGGCCATGTTCGCGGCCGCGCCAGCCTCCAGGTCCCGGCCCGCGTCGTAGCGCGCGGCCGCCTTGGCCACCATCAGCCGGGCCAGCTCGACCTGGATCTGGGCGTGCGCGAGGGGATGGGCGACCCCTTGATGGGTACCGATGGGACGGCCCCACACGCTGCGGGTGCTCGCGTAGCTGGCCGCGCGCGACAGGGCATACCGGCCGGTGCCGACGGAGCCCGCGGCGATCGTGATGCGCTCCGGGTTGAGCCCGGCGAACAGCGCGGGAAGCCCGACGTTCGGGTCCTCGCCCACCAGCGCGTCGGCCGGCAGCCGGACGTCATCGAAGTAGAGCAGGAACTGCTTGTCCGCAGCTACGATCTCCATGTCCAGCTGGGACCGGGTCAGGCCGGGCGCGTCCGTGGGCACGAGGAACAGGGCGGGCTTGAGCCTCCCGGTGGCCTCGTCGGCGGTACGGGCGACCACGAGCACGTGCTGTGCCTGGTCCACGCCGGAGATGAAGCACTTGCGCCCGCTGAGGAGCCAGCCGTCCCCGTCGCGCCGGGCGACCGTACCGAGCCGGTGGAAGTTGGAGCCCGCCTCGGGTTCGGTGATCGCGAAGACCACCTTGGTCGTACCGTCCGCGATGCCGGGCAGGTACCGCTGCCGCTGCGCCTCGGTGCCGTGCCTCGCGAGGATGGTGGCTACGATCGCGGGGGAGACGACGAGCAGCAGCAGCGGGCAGCCGGCCGTGGACAGCTCCTCGCACACGATCGCGAGCTCGGTGATTCCGCCGCCCCCACCGCCGTACTCGACCGGGATGCTCACCCCGAGGTAGCCGAGCTTGCCGGCCTCGTTCCACAGCTCGGTGGTGTGGCCGCCCGACTTCGCCTTCTCGAGGTAATACTTGTGGCCGTACCGGCGGCCGAGCGCGGCCACCGCGTCGCGGAGCTGTCGCTGCTCCGGGGTGTCGTCGAAGTCCATGTGCGTCGGCCTTTCTAGTCCGGGCTGATGGTCGCGAGTACGGTGCCCACGTCGACCTGCTGCCCCGGGCGCACCGGCAGGTCGGCGACGGTCCCCGAGTGCGGGGCGAGGACCGGGTACTCGAGCTTCATGGCCTCCAGCGTCAGCAGCAGGTCTCCGCTGCTCACCCTGGCGCCGGGCGAGACCCTGACCCGGCCCACGACCGCTGGCAACGGCGCGACGAGCGAACCCCGCGGCGCCTCGGCCTCGGGCAGCGGGAAGCGGGGCAACTCGGCCAGCGCGACCGAGCCGTCCGGGCCGTCCACATAGGAAACATCACCGACCCGATGTACGTCGTACTCCGCGCGCACCCCGTCGACCGCCAGGCTGACCCGGTCCGGCGCGGCATGCACGAGCGTGACGCCGGCCGGCTCGACCAGCGCGCCGGTCCGGTCGAAGCGGTAGCGCACGTCGACGCCGCCCGCATAGGAGACCACCTGCGGCTGTACCGGGAGGTTGCGCCAACCCGACGGGAACCTGCCGGCCCGCCCGGCCGCGCTCGCCAGCGCGGCCGCCAAGGCGTGGTTGTCCACTGTGGGCACCGAAGTCGCGGACAGTGCCGGGTGCCGGTCCAGGTACCCGGTGTCCGTGTCGCCGGCCAGGAACTCGGCGTCGCGCAGCACCCGGACGAGCAGGTCCCGGTTCGTGGCCACGCCGTGGATCCGCGCGCGGGCGAGCGTACCGGCCAGCAGCCGGGCCGCCTCCTCCCGCGTCGGCGCCCACGCGATGAGTTTGGCGAGCATCGGGTCGTAGTGCACCCCGATCTCCGACCCGTCCTCGACGCCCGCGTCCAGCCGGATCCCGGGCCGCTCCAGCGGGGCGAACGCCCCCGAGACACCCGGGATCGCGAAGCGGTGCAGGATTCCCGTGGACGGGAGCCAGCCGTTCGCCGGGTCCTCGGCGTAGAGGCGTACCTCGATCGCGTGCCCGCGCGCCGGCGGCGGCTCCGGCAGCGGTTGCCCCTCGGCGACGAGGAGCTGAAGGCGTACCAGGTCCAGGCCGAGCACGGATTCGGTGACCGGGTGCTCGACCTGGAGCCGGGTGTTCATCTCGAGGAAGAAGAACTCGCCGGACCCGGACAGCAGGAACTCGACCGTACCGGCGCCCACGTGCCCGACGGCCTTGGCCGCCGCGATCGCCGCGGCGCACAGCTCGGCGCGCAGAGCCGGGTCGACCGCCGGCGACGGGGACTCTTCCAGGATCTTCTGGTGCCGGCGCTGGATGGAGCACTCCCGCTCGCCGAGTGCGAGGACCGTACCGTGCTGGTCGGCGAGCACCTGGATCTCGATGTGGCGGGCGCGTTCGAGGTAGGGCTCGCAGAAGACCGTACCGTCGCCGAAGGCCGCCGCCGCCTCCCGCCGGGCGGCGGCCAGCGCGTCGGGGAGCCCGGCCGCGTTACGCACGATGCGCATGCCGCGGCCGCCGCCCCCGGCCGAGGCCTTGACGAGAACAGGAAACTGGATGACCGGCGCTGCCGCTTCCGGCGGACCCGAGGGGCCCGCAGTGAGCGACGGCAGCATCGGTACGCCCGCGGCGGCCAGGATCCGCTTCGCCTCGACCTTCGCGCCCATCGCCGCGACCGCCTCGGCCGGCGGACCGACCCAGATGAGCCCGGCATCCGTTACCGCATGGGCGAAGTCCGCGTTCTCGGCGAGGAAGCCGTACCCGGGGTGGACCGCGTCGGCTCCGGCCCGCAGCGCCGCCGCGACGACGAGGTCGCCGCGCAGGTACGTGTCGCCCGGCGCGCTGCCCGGCAGCCGTACCGCCCGGTCCGCCTCGCGTACGTGCGGCGCCCCCGCGTCGGCGTCGGAGTACACCGCGACCGTGTCGATGCCGAGCGCGCGGCAGCTGGCGAAGACCCGGCGGGCGATCTCGCCCCGGTTGGCAACCAGCAGCCGACGGATCATCGCGCCCTCACATCCGGAAGACGCCGAAGCGCTCGGCGCCACTAAACTGTCCGCTGTGGACGGCTGAGAGCGCGATCCCCAGCACCGTACGGGTGTCCCGCGGGTCGATCACGCCGTCGTCGTACAGCCGCCCGGACAGGAACAGCGCGGCCGACTCGGTCTCGATCTGCTGCTCGACCATCGCCCGTACCCCTGCCGCCGCGTCCTCGTCGAACGGCCGCCCGCGCGCGGCTGCGGCCTGGCGGGCCACGATCTCCAGCGTCCCGGCCAGCTGCGCGCCTCCCATGACGGCGGACCGCGCGTTTGGCCACGCGAAGAGGAACCGGGGGTCGAACGCCCGGCCGCACATGCCGTAGTTGCCGGCGCCGTACGACGCGCCGATGTTCATCGTCAGGTGCGGCACCGTCGAGTTGGCTACCGCGTTGATCATCAGAGCGCCGTGCTTGATGATGCCGCCCTGCTCGTACGCGGACCCGACCATATAGCCGGTCGTGTTCTGCAGGAACAGCAGCGGGGTGTCCGACGCGTTGGCGAGCTGGATGAACTGGGCCGCCTTCTGCGCCTCGGCCGAGTAGAGCACGCCCTGCGCGTTGGCGAGCACGCCGACCGGGTACCCGTGCAGCTCGCCCCAGCCGGTCACCAGCGCGGTGCCGTAGCGCGGCTTGAACTCGTCGAGCTCGGAGCCGTCGAGTACGCGGACGAGGATCTCCCGCGGATCGTACGGCACGCGCTGGTCCGCGCTTGGGATCCCGAGCAGCTCCTCGGGGTCGAAGCGCGGTGGCGCGCCGGCCGGATGGTCGGCCGGCCGGCGGTTGAGCCGGCGGATCACCGACCGGGTCAGGCGCAGCGCGTCCCGCTCGTCCCGTGCGAGGAAGTCGGCGAGGCCCGATGTCGTCGCGTGCATCGCGGCGCCGCCCAGCGACTCGTCGTCGGTTTCCTCGCCGGTGGCCATCTTCACCAGCGGCGGGCCGGCGAGGAAGACCTTCGCCCGCCCTTCCACGAAGATGGTGTAGTCGGACATGCCGGGGATGTACGCGCCGCCCGCGGTCGCGTTGCCGAACACCACCGCGATCGTCGGTACCCGGGCCGCGCTCAGCGCCGTGAGGTCGCGGAAGACCCGCCCGCCGGGGATGAAGATCTCGGACTGGGACGGCAGGTCCGCGCCGCCGGACTCGACGAGGTTGATGAGCGGCAGCCGGTTCTCCGCCGCGATCTGGCCCAACCGCTGGGTCTTCTTCAGGCTGTACGGGTTGACCGCGCCGCCGCGTACCGTGGGGTCGTTGGCGATGATGACGCACTCGACGCCTTCCACCACGCCGATCCCCCCGACGACCCCGGCGCCGGTCGGATAGTCGGTGCCCCACCCGGCGACCGGGCACAGCTCCAGGAACGGCGCGTCCCGGTCGAGCAGCAGCTCGATCCGCTCGCGTGGCAGCAGCTTCCCGCGCGCGTGGTGCCGCTGCACGTAGCTCGCCCCGCCACCGGCCGCCGCCGCGACCAGCGCCTCGTCCAGTTCGGCGAGCCGGGCGTGCATCGCGGTTCGATTCTCCACGAAGGACGGCGCGTCGGGGCGTATGGCGGACGGCAGGACCGGCATCAGGACCCCCCGAGGCTGACGGGGACGTCGACGAGGCGGGAGCGCAGCCACTCGCCGAGCGCCTTGGCCTGCGGGTCGAACCGGGTCGACGCGGCCACCCCGGCGCCGAGCAGCCCGTGGATGACGAAGTTGAGCGCGCGCAGGTTGGGCAGCTCGTACCGGTCGATGTGCAGCGCGGCGGTCTCGGGGAGCAGCCGGCGCAGCTCGGCGACGGCTAGGTAGCCGCGCAGCCAGTCGTAGCCCGGTCCGGTACGGGCCCAGACGCCGAGGTTCGCGTCGCCGCCCTTGTCGCCGGAGCGGGCGCCAGCGACCCGACCGAGCGGCATCCGCCGCGTGGCACCCCCGCCCACCGGCACGGGCGGAGCCGGAACGGGAGGCGCCGCAACGACTCCGGTGACGGACGGCGGCGGGACGACCACCTGCGAACCGGAC
>JBKOVW010000004.1:0-3745 GCA_046724095.1 Actinomycetota bacterium
GCGCTCGCGCCGCAGCTCTCCGAGGCCCTGTTCGACATCGCGCTCCGGCTCGGCGGCACGATCTCCGGCGAGCACGGCGTCGGGTTCGTCAAACGCAACTGGCTCGAGCGTCAGCTCGGCCCGCGCGCATTCGAGCTGCACACTGCGATCAAGCGCGCGTTCGATCCGCAGAACCTGCTCAACCCCGGGAAGAAGGCGTGATCGAGGAGATACGCCCCGGCCTCAAGCGCTGGGCCGGCCCACATCCCGAGTTCGATCCGGCCGAGGGCGACCTGGACGAGTCGTACGCCGACGTCGCGAGCGCGCTCTTCCACGCGGAAGACGTGCTCGTGTTCATCGATCCGCTCATCCCGGACGAGCTGTGGCCGCAGCTCGACGCCGAGGTCAAGGCGAGCGGCAAGCCCGTCGTCGTCCTGACGACGATCTTCTTCCACGAGCGCAACCGCGACGACGTCGCACGGCGCTACGGCGGGCGGCTCGGCGGCGACGCCGCCGGTGTTCGCGCTTACACCGCCGAGCGCGCCGACGAGGTCGCGTACTGGCTCGAGGGGCCGCGGGCGGTCGTGTTCGGCGACGCCGTGCTCGGCGATCAGAAAGGCGGCCTTCGGATCACTCCCTGGGCTCGCAATGCCGAGGGGCTGGAGAAGACGAGGCGCGCACTGCTGCCGCTGCTCGACCTGCCGATCGACGTCGTGCTGCCCGCGCACGGAGATCCCGTGCTGTCGAACGGGCGCGACGCGCTCGCGCGCGCGCTCGAGCCGTGATCCGGAAGCTGCTCGTCGCGAACCGCGGCGAGATCGCGCTGCGCGTCTTTCGCACGTGCCGCGAGCTCGGGATCGCGACCGTCGCCGTCGTCGCGCCCGACGACAAGGGCTCGCTGCACGCGCGCTCCGCCGACGAGACGATCGAGATCGCGAGCTACCTCTTCTCCGAGGAGCACATCCGCGCGGCGAAGCGGGCGGGCGCGGACGCGATCCACCCCGGCTACGGCTTCCTCGCGGAGAACGCCGACTTCGCCGAGGCGGTGAATGCCGCGGAGCTCGTGTGGATCGGGCCGCCGCCCGAGGCGTTGCGCGCGGGCGGCGACAAGCTCGAGGCCAAGCGAATCGCCGAGGAAGCCGGCGTCCGAGTCGTTCCCACCGGCGAGCCCGGCGAGATCGGCTATCCGCTCCTCGTGAAGGCGGCGGCCGGCGGCGGCGGACGCGGCATGCGCGTCGTGCGCTCTCCCGCGGAGCTCGACGAGGCGCTCGACGCTGCGCGCCGCGAGGCGAAGGCGGCGTTCGGCGACGACCGTGTCTTCTGCGAGCGCTACGTCGAGCGACCGCACCACGTCGAGATCCAACTCCTCGGCGACCGCCCGCTCGGCGAACGCGACTGCTCGATCCAGCGGCGCCACCAGAAGGTGCTCGAAGAAGCACCGTCGCCGGCGATCGACGACGCGCTGCGCGCCGCGATCAGTGACGCGGCTGCGGCGTTCGCGCACGCGGTCGGCTACGAGAACGCCGGCACGGCGGAGTTCATGGTCGACGGCGACGACTTCTACTTCCTCGAGCTCAACGGGCGCATCCAGGTCGAGCATCCGGTGACGGAGCTCGTCAACAACATCGACCTCGTCGCCGCGCAAATCCGCATCGCGTCCGGAGAGGCCGTGTCCCAGGGACTGTCCCTAAGACACGGCCACGCTGTAGAGGTCCGCCTCTACGCGGAGGACCCCGTCACCTTCTTCCCGCAGACGGGACGCGTCGAGCGGCTGCGGCTCCCGACGGAGATTCGCGTCGACGCCGGCGTCGCAGAAGGCGACGAGGTCGGGATCGCCTACGACCCGATGATCGCGAAGCTGATCGCGCACGGCACGACACGCACCGACGCACTCGACCTGTTGCGCGCCGCGCTCGACGAGACGGTCGTCGAGGGCGTGACGACGAACCTGCCGTTCCTGCGCTGGCTCGTGTCGCACCCCGCGGTGCGGGCCGGCGAGGCGACGACAGCGTTCCTCGTCGAGCACCCGCCGCTGTCGCGCGTGCCCGTCCGGGAGGCGCCGGCCGCGTGGCGGACGCCGTTCCGCCTCAACCTCCCCACTCCGCCGCCTGCACCGCCGCCGGACGTCGCCGCGGCGGCGGCGGATCACAGCGGGCCGGGCGGCGAGCAGAGCGCGGTGCTCGCACCCATGCCTGGCACGGTGATCAAGCTGCTTGTCGGCGCGGGCGACGAGGTACGCGCGCGCCAGCCGCTGGTCGTGCTCGAGGCGATGAAGATGGAGACTCCGCTGACGTCACCGTACGCAGCGACGGTGCGCGCAGTTCACATCGCCGAGGGCGATCGCGTCGCGGGCGGCGCGCTCCTCATCGAGCTCGAGGAGTAGGCCGCGACAACCGCGACGAGCCCGAGGACCATCGCCGCCAGCAGTCCCCAGAACCAGCCGGCGTTCCCGACCGGCTTGACGACCATGTTCACGATCACGGTGAGGAGGACGACAAGCTCGCAGCGTCCGATCAGCAGGATGCGGCCGATGCGGTACTGAGCCGCGGGCGACTCCGGCCCTTCGCGCTCGATGATCTTCGCGATCCGGCCGCTCTCGGGCCATGCCGCAATCCTCCTGAGAGCTAGAAGAGCTTCTGCAGCTTCATCGCAGCGCCCATGTCTCCTTTGACCTTGAGCTTTCCGGTCATGTAGGCGCTGGTGGCGTTCTGCTCCCGCTTGACGATCTTGTCGAACGTCTCCTCCGACGTCGTGATCGTCACGTCGGCGTCGTGCTCCCCCTCTGTCACCTTCACGCTGCCGTCCTGGACGTCGACCTTCCACTTGCCCGCGCCGTCGATGTCGAAGAGGTACGAGTTGTTCATCCCCGCCGTCTTCGACCGGTCGACGCGAGTCTCCAACGTGTCGAAGAAGTCTCTGGTGCTCATGGCAACAACCCTACCTCAGCCGGTTCGAGCCTCTCGCGCCTCCGCGCGGGCGGCAGCATGAAGGCGAGCGCGCTCGCAATCAGCGGCGCGGCGGCCGCTACGAAGAGCGCCGTGCGCAGGCTCGACAGGTCCGCGAGCGAGCCCAGTGCGAGCGCGGCGACGCCGCCGAGCCCGACCGAGAGCCCGATCACGAGCCCCGACGCGGTTCCGACGTGCCGCGGCATGTACTCCTGCCCCATCACCATCGTCACGCCGAACGTGCCGACGACGCACGTACCGGTCAACGCGAGTGCGATCACGCCCGGGATCCCTCCGACCAGCACGAACACGAGCACGAGCGGTCCCGTCGCCAGCACGCTCGCGAGCAGGACGGTGCGCGGCCCGAAGCGGTCCGCGAGCGGGCCGAGTGCGAGCGTGCCGACGCCGCCGGCGAACAGCATCAGCGCGAGGAGATGGTTGCCGTGCGACTTCGAGTGCCCGAGCGAGACCTCCCACAGCGGCACGAACGTGATCAGCCCGAACCACGCCACGCTCCGCAGCGCGATCACGCCCAGCAGCAGCTTCATCGCGAACATGTCGTCCTCGCCGTGCACGACGCGTGCGGCGCCGGTCTCCGGCGCGAAGCTCCGGAGGTACGACGCGGCGATGAGGAGCGCGAGGCCGACGGCGAGCCCGGGGATCGCGAGCAACAGTCCGCCGCTGAGCCCGAAGGCGACGACCACGGCCGTCGTTGCGATCGGGCCGACGCCGAAGCCGAGATTGCCGCCGATCGAGAACCAGGACATGCCGCTCGCGCGCTTCCGGCCGCTGACGAAGCCGGCGAACTTCGAGCCCTCCGG
>JBKOVW010000066.1:0-3208 GCA_046724095.1 Actinomycetota bacterium
TCGGGGATGATCAGCTCCGGGTCGACCTCCTTCTTGGTGCCCAGGCCGGTGCAATCCGGGCAGGCGCCGTACGGCGCGTTGAAGGAGAACACCCGCGGCTCGAGGTCCTCGATCGCCAGCGGGTGGTCATTAGGGCAGGCCAGGTGCTCGGAGAACCGCCGTTCGCGGGCCGGGTCGTCCTCCGGCAGATCGACGAACTCGAGCAGCACCATGCCGCCGGAGAGTCCCAGCGCGGACTCGATCGAGTCGGTGAGCCGCTGCTTGCTGCTCGCCTTGACGCTGAGCCGGTCGACCACCACCTCGATGGTGTGCTTCTCCTGCTTCTTCAGCTTCGGCGGCTCGGTCAGTGGATGCACCACGCCGTCGACCCGGGCCCGCGCATAGCCCTTGGACTGCAACTCGGCGAACAGGTCGACGTACTCACCCTTGCGGCCACGCACCACCGGCGCCAGCACCATGAACCGGGTGCCCTCGGCCATGGCGAGGACCCGGTCGACGATCTGCTGCGGAGTCTGCTTGCTGATCCGCTCGCCGCAGACCGGGCAATGCGGCACGCCCGTGCGCGCGAACAGCAGACGCATGTAGTCGTACACCTCGGTGATCGTGCCCACCGTCGAGCGCGGGTTGCGCGAGGTCGACTTCTGGTCGATCGAGACCGCCGGCGACAGGCCCTCGATGAAGTCGACGTCGGGCTTGTCCATCTGGCCGAGGAACTGCCGAGCGTACGACGACAGCGACTCGACGTAGCGCCGCTGGCCCTCGGCGAAGATCGTGTCGAACGCGAGGCTGGACTTGCCGGATCCGGACAACCCGGTGAACACGATCATCGCGTCTCGGGGCAGGTCAAGGTTGACGTCGCGCAGGTTGTGCTCACGCGCGCCGCGGATGATCAGGCGGTCGGCCACAGTCCAGCCACTCCGTACATATGTGTGAGTCGAGCAGAGCCGCGGCCACTCTAGCCACGGTGTACGACAAGTTTCTGCGACCTAGGTGCAGCGCTTCCCGACCCGTGCACATTCCCACAGATCAGGCACGCCAAGCGTCACCCCGGCGAGGGAACCCACAATTCCACCCCGCCCACGCGTTGCGGCGGCCGACCGAACAGGTCGGTGAGCGTGGCCCGCAGCTGGGCGCCGTTGCGGGAGTCCGGCACCAGCACGACGACCCCGGCCCGCCAGTACGTCAGATCCGCGGTGAACGCCCGCCGGTCCGCGGCGGTGACGGCCGGGACCTCTCCGTACTCGCGGACCCACCAGAGCAGGTCGGACGTGAACCGGCGGGGCGCGTTCCACGAGCCGGTGTCGTCGGTGGGTGGGTCGACCGGCCCCATGAAATACCCCCGCGGCACCGGGAACGCCAGCCCGGACAGCGCCGCCCAGCGCATCCCCACGCGTCCGGTGGTGACCTCGGGCAACGGCACCGTGACGAAGCTGCGGCCGGCCGGCACGTACGAGCGCCACGTGCCGTCGGCGATGAACGGTGGCAGCGGATCGGCGGCCACGATCGGCAGCGGCTTGGGCACCACCGGGATCAGCGCGGCGGTCAAGCCGATCCAGAACGCGACCCGCCTGCGGTGCGGATAGTCGCCGATCCGGTCGGCGGCCAGCGCGAGCAGCACCCCGACGATCGTGGCGGTCACCATCGCGAACCGGGTCACGCTCACCAGGTCGATCAGCGGGACGTGGCTGACCAGGCCGAACGGCAGCGGGATGGCCGTGTCGTATCCCGCCACCCGCAGCTTCGGGCCCATCGAAACGACGAGCAGGACCAGCCCGGCGATAGCGGCCGCCCGGGCAGCCACCGAACGCCACAACATCGCCACCGAGATCACCAGCATGACCAGCAGTGGCAGACCGAAGAACGTGTTGTCCTCGGTCGCGCTGACGCTGAGCGCGCGGGCCACGACGCCGTTGCCGGCCAGCGACTGCCGCGCGTACGCGCCGATGGCCAGCAGGTCGGTCACGTACTTGTCGGGCGGGAACGGCTGCCCGTGATAGCTGCCCGGCCCGTAGAACTGGAACCAGAGCGGGTAAGCCAGCAGCGCGCCAGCGACCAGCGCCGCCACCGCTAGCCCCGCGAAGAACCGCGGCACCGCCGGCGCGACCTGGCGCCACGCCATGGCGGCGTACAAGACCAGGAACAGCGTCAGCGTCAGCGCGGTGAACAGCAGCGTCTCCTCGTTGATGAAGACCTGCAGCACCGCGAGCAGTCCTACCGCGACGCCGCCGCGCACGATCCGGCCGGGCTCTCGCAGCCGCAACACCTGCCACACGATGAACGGCACCGCGAGCTGGCTCACGAAGTTGATGTGGCCGTTGGCGTGCGCCACCATCGCCGGGCAGAACCCGCACCACGCGCCGCCGATCCACGCGGCCGGCCGGCTGCGCACGAGGTGCCGGGAGAGCACCCAATACCAGGCCGCTGCTGTACCGGCCAGGCCGAGTGTGAGCAGTAACACGACCGACAGGCCGGGGCCGAAGAAGTGGGTGACCGGCGCGAACGGCAGGCTCAGCGCGAGCACCGACGTGTTGGCCATCATGTTGACGCCGCCCGGCACGTTCAGCCGGTCGTCGAACAGCGGGTTGGCCCCGTGGAAGACGACCCGCTCGCCGTGCGCCAGCACGAACAGGAAGAAGCCGTGGTCGTCGTCGTTGCTGGCCAGCACGCGCCGGCTCGGATCGAGCCAGAGCTGGCAGAGCACGACAAAGCCGAGCGCGAGGTAACTGAGGCAGGCCCAGAGATCGGTCAGCCTGCGGGCCCGCCCGGGCACGGCGCCGGGCGCCGGCGGAGCCGATGGCTCCGCCCGATCCGTCAGAGCCGGGTCAACCGCGCGCACCGACGCATTCTGCCAGAGCCAGCTTAGGGCCGCCGACGGCGGCGACCGGCCGCCGCCTCGGCCAGCCGTACCGACAGCCTGGCGCTCTCCGCCTCGACCTCGCCGTGCAGCTTGCGCCAGCTCTCCAGACGCCGCGGTGACAGCGACCCGTCCTTGAGGGCGGCCGTGATCGCGCAGCCCGGCTCGGCCTCGTGCCGGCAGTCGCCGAAGCGGCACTGCGCGGCCAGGTCGGCGATGTCCGCGAAGGTACGGTCCAGGCCCTGCCCGGTGTCAAGAAGACCCACACCGCGGATGCCGGGCGTGTCGAGCACGGCACCGCCGTCCGGCACGGGCACGAGATTCCGGTACGCGGTCGTGTGCCGTCCCTTGCCG
>JBKOVW010000048.1:0-2682 GCA_046724095.1 Actinomycetota bacterium
TCTCAGGGCCAAGCCACGAACTCCTGAGACGCTTCTACGCCACCCGCGAAAGAATGTGGCTGCTTGAGAACACTGCTGATCCCTATCGCGGTCGACATCTCCGCGGCCTACTGGAGCGCGCACGCTTCGACCGTGTCACGGCGACCTCCAAGTACTTCTCGTACGGCACCGGCGAGGCCGTGGAGTCGTTCGGCCTGGCTCGGGCGGAAGATTGCGACGACGGCTCGTACGCGCGCTCGGCGAGAAAGCATGAACTCGCAACTGCGAGCGACCTCGACGCAATGAGCCGGGCCTGGCTTGAGTGGTCGAAGTCGCCGGACGCTTACCTGGCCTTCGCCTGGTGTCGAGCGTTGGGCTGGAAACCAAGCAAGTCGGACAGCTGCAAGGGGCTCTCCGCGGCCGTCGCAGGCATCTGATGCTCCGCTGATTCTGGTTCGAGTTCTAAGCGGGAAAGCAGCGGGCCTTAGCGAGACGCCTAGCCCCCTTTGTACGCCAACGGATACGCGCATACGCCCTCCGCGGTCACGAGCTTGAAGGTGCATGTCATCCGGTCTCCCTTCCGTGGGGCCGGACGGCAGCACTGACACTGATTCGGAAGCCCCGACCTGTCAAGTACCTGTCAATCTGGCCCCCGAGCGCCCCACCCGCAACGAACGCGAACAAAAGAAAAGGCCCCGTTACCAGGGCCTTTCTCGATGGGCGGTACCGGGATCGAACCAGTGACCTCCTGCTTGTAAGGCAGGCGCTCTCCCAGCTGAGCTAACCGCCCGTCTGCCCAGAGTACAAAGAACCACGGCTCAATCTCGACAGGGTTTTTCCCGCACGTTCCATGAACGAACGTTTCGGCCGATGTTTCGTCGTGTCCCCCGTGGAGACGTCGGAACGGTTGCGGCAAAAAACCGCTGCGGAAAAATCGAGTTGTCAAAAACGCCCCGACACGCCGCGCTTTGCCTCCTTTTCCTCGGCGGCCTGCTCGTCTTGCTGTCCCTTCCCGCAAGCGTCGGGTTAGCCGCCGGCACTGCCGACGAGGTTCACTACACGCTCACGGGAGCGAATTCGGTCGCAGTCGACTGGCGCGGCACCGCGACCGACATCAGATACGGCCCGACCGCGAGCTACGGCAGCACGGCAACGGCGCATACGCCGACGCCGTTGCCGTTCTCGTCCAGCGGGCCCTTCGAGGAGGTCGAGCTGACGGCCCTCACGGCCGGCGCGACGTATCACTACTCGATCGGAGGCGGCCCGGATCAGACCTTCGTCACCGCTCCGACGAGCGGCTTCCGCTTCGACGTGGAGGCGGATGTCGGCGACTCCACCAGCTACAAGAGCGTCGCTCCCATCCAGGCGCAGATCGCTGCCGATCGTCCGGCGCTCGTGCTCGTCGCCGGCGACTTGACCTACGGGAACGCCCACGGCCAGGCGGTCGTCGACCAGCACTTCAACGACGTGATGGCGTGGAGCCAGCAGGCGGCGTACATGGCGGGCTGGGGAAACCACGAGTGGGACAGCTCGGGTGACGATCTGCGGAACTACAAGGGCCGGTTCGCCGTCCCCCATCCGCAGACGTCGTCGACCGCCCCGGCTGCAGGCTGTTGCGGTGAGGACTGGGGCTGGTTCGACGCGGGCGCCGTTCGGTTCATCTCGTATCCCGAGCCATATGCCAGCGGCACGTGGCCGGAGTGGCAGTCGAAAGCCGACGCAATCTTCGCGGCCGCACAGGCCGATCCGTCGATCCACTTCATCGTCACGTACGGCCACCGGCCCGCGTACTCGACCGGGCATCACCCAGGAGACACGAAGCTTGCCGGGATTCTCGACACCTTCGGTGATCGCTACTCGAAGTACGTGCTCAACCTCAATGGTCACTCGCACGACTACGAGCGGTTCCAGCCGATCCACGGCGTTACGCACATCACCGCCAGCGGCGGCGGAGCAACGCTCGAGACTCCCTGGACGAGCACGGATCCGCGAACGGTCTTCCGCGCAATGCACGAGGAGCACGTTCGCGTCGACGTCTCCGCGTCGTCGATGCGCATCGAGTCGGTCTGCGGTCCCGCGACGAGCAACGACGACATCACCTGCGCGCAGGGTTCCGTCATCGACACAGTCACGATCGGAACCGGTCCGCCGCCACCCGCGCTCGATCACATCGTGATCAGCCCGGCGAGCGCGACGATCGCGGCGGGTGGCTCGCAGACCTACACGGCGCAGGGGTTCGATTCGTCCAACAACTCGCTCGGCGACGTGACCGCTTCGACCGTCTTCTCGATCGGCCCGAACGGCTCGTGCAGCGGCAACGTCTGCACCGCGACCGCCGCGGGGGCGCACACGCTGACGGGGAACGACTCCGGCAAGACGAGCACGGCATCCTTGACCGTGACGGCCGGTCCTCTCGACCACCTGGCCTTGTCGCCGGCGTCGGCCACGATTTCCTCGGGCGGGTCGCAGACGTACACGGCGCAGGGGCGCGACAGGTACGACAACTCGCTCGGCGACGTGACTTCGAGCACCGTCTTCTCGATTTCCCCGAACGGATCGTGTACCGGCGCGACCTGCACGGCGTCGGCGTCAGGCGCGCACACCGTAACGGGAACGAACGGCGGCAAAACGGGCACGGCCTCTTTGCAGGTCAACCTCGGCGCGCTCGATCACATCGTGGTCAGCCCGGCGAGCGCGACGATC
>JBKOVW010000173.1:0-3550 GCA_046724095.1 Actinomycetota bacterium
CTACGAAATAGCGCTATCGCCTCAAGTAGGTGAGCACGGCGAGCACGCGGCGATTGTCCTCCGGGGCGTCCTTGATCCCGAGCTTTGTGAATGCCCCTCGGATGTGTGTCTCGACCGTCTTCGGACTGAGCCAAAGTGCACGGCTGATGCCTCGGTTCGAGCGGCCCTCGGCCATGAGCCCGAGGATCTCCCGCCTCGGTGCAGGGATTGGTCTCACCGGGGTTGACGTCGAGTTGCCGCTCGCGGACGGTGATCGTGTCGGCGCCCGCGGCGAGGGCGGCCGCTGCGGGTGCGAACAGCACGAGAGCCGTCAGAAGGAGCGTCGCCGGTCGCAAGTGCCGCCTCATGCCGGCGTTCGCGTCGAATGTGATCGGCGGCGCACGATGCCGGCGACGCCGAGGTAGAGCGCAAGGAGCAACGCCAGGGTCCAGCCGAAGAGGCCGACGTCGGTGGCGAGTCCGAGGGCGAGACAGACGATTGCCGTCAGGGCGAGTGAGATCACGATTTGCCGAGATGGGTTGAGCATGGTGTCTTTCTCCTTTCCGCTACTGCTTGGGGATGAAGAGTCGGAACGTGTCCAGCGACGGTTTGTCCGTGCCGTTTTCGTCCGACGATGTGAAGCTGCCGGTCGCGCCGGCGTAGTCGCCGGTCCCGCCGACGATGGCTCCGCGCGTCGTCCCGGCGCCGAACGCCTTGCCGCCGACGGCGAGCGTGAGCGAGCCGCCGGGAATGTCCGCTGTGCCGACACACTGGGCGTGGGAGTCGTCGAACGATCCCGTGCTCGTTGCTGTGACGATGCAGCTCGCGTCCAGGTCGCCGACGTCCTTGCCCGAGCGGTCGAGCATGTCGGCGGTAAACGTGAGCTCGTCGCTGGGCGAGAGCTTCGGCTCGTCGCCTGTCGCCGCTGAGGACTTCGGCGGGTTGTCGACGAACGAAGCGGACTCGTCGTTCTGCCGCTCGGTGAACCTCAGCGTCTGACTTGTCAAAGCCGTCCCTCCCCCGCCGCTGCAGCCGGCGACAAGCGCGGCGAGGAAGGCGGCGGCAGGAGCGGCAGCGAGTACCCGGTACGTCATCCCTTACCTCCTTTGATTGACCGACTCCCCGAAGGTAGGAGGTGGCGCGCCTCGCGTCGTCTGCACCTGTGCCGATCTTCGCCTCTGCCGCCCGGCAGATCTTTCGGCCGCCGAGATCGGCCGTACGGCAGATGCGATGCCGGGCTAACTGAGCTACGTTCAGTCGATGGCGCCCATTCGAGCCGTTGTGCGAGCGTTGCGGGCTCATCCGCTCGCGAGTGACGCCGTGCTGGCGTTCGCGCTGGCGCTGTTCGTCTTGCAGGACGTCGTGCTCTCGAACGGCGACTATCTGACGGGGCCGAATTCGGTGTATGTCCCGACGGCGCTGCTGATGACGGTTCCGCTGGCGTGGCGGCGGCGCGCGCCGCTCCTCGTGGTCTTGGTCGTGATGGCTGCGCTCGCGGCTCAGTCGCTCCTGCTCGCGCCGTCGGAGCCGTACCCGGACTCGGAGCTGGTGCCGCTGCTGGTTGCGGTCTACTCGGTTGCCGCGCACGGCAAGGGCAGGGCGCCGCTTGTGGGCGCCGCGGTCAGCGGCGTTGCGGGTGTCGTGTGGGTGGGCGTGGACGACTTCTTCCTGCCGCTCGTCGCGTTCGGCGGCGCCTGGCTCGCCGGGAGGCTCGTGCAGAAGCGCCAGCTCTACGCAGATGCGCTCGAGGAGCGCGCGCGTGTGCTCGAGCGCGAGCGCGAGGCGAACGCGCGCATGGCCGCCGCCGAGGAACGGGTGCGGCTCGCACGAGAGCTGCACGACGTCGTCGGGCACAGCGTCAGCGTCATGGTCGTGCAGGCCGGGGCCGAGCGCCTTGCGATCGGCGAGGAGCGCCCGGACACGCGCGAGGCGCTCCTCGCGATCGAGCGCACGGGCAGGGAGGCGCTGGCGGAGATGAGCCGGCTCCTCGGCCTTCTGCGCAAGGAGGGCGAGGGGCTCGCGCTCGCCCCGCGGCCCAGCCTCGCCCAGGTCGAGGCGCTTGTCCAGACGGTGAGGGACGCCGGAGTGCCGGTTCGTCTGTCCGTCGAGGGCGAGCGGAGCTCGCTGCCGTCCGGCGTCGACGTTTCCGCCTACCGGATCCTGCAGGAGGCGCTGACGAACGTCGTCAAGCACGCGGGCCCGGCAGAGGCTTCCGTGGTCGTTCGCTACGGCGTGCGTGAAGTCGAGGTCGAGGTGACAGACGACGGTCGAGGAGCGCCAGCCGGGAACGGCGCCGGCTACGGGCTCGCAGGGATGCGGGAACGGGTCCAGCTTCACGGCGGCACGCTGGAGGCTGGGACGGGCAGCGGCGGCGGTTTCGTGGTGAAGGCGCGTCTCCCCCTCGAGACGGTGCGGCGCTGAGCGTCCGCGTCGTCATCGCCGACGACCAGGCGCTCGTCCGTGCCGGCTTTCGCAAGCTTCTCGAGGTCGATCCAGAGATCGAGGTGGTCGCCGAAGCCGGCGACGGGCTCGAGGCGGTCGAAGCTGTGCGCCGGCTCGAACCAGACATCGTTCTGATGGACATTCGCATGCCCGGCGTCGACGGCCTCGAGGCCACGAGACGGATCGGAGATGGCAAGACACCGACGCGTGTGCTCATCCTCACGACCTTCGGTCTGAACGAGTACGTCTACGAGGCGCTTCGAGCTGGCGCGAGCGGCTTTCTGCTCAAGGATTCGCCCGCGGAGGAGCTGCTCGCCGGCGTGCGCGTCGTGGCACGGGGCGACGCGCTGCTCGACCCGTCCGTCACGCGTGCCGTCATCGAGGACTACGCGCGGCGGCCGCGCCGGCGAGACGATCTTGCGCAGAGGCTCGAGGACTTGACCGGCCGTGAGCTCGAAGTGCTTCAGTTACTTGCACGCGGCCTCTCGAACGCCGAGATCGCCTCCGAGCTCGTCGTGAGCGACGGCACGGTCAAGACACACGTTGCTCGCATCCTCCAGAAGCTCGATCTGCGCGATCGCGTGCAGGCAGTGATCGCTGCCTACGAGTCCGGTCTCGTCGAGGTCGGAAGTGGTCTAGGGCGAGAACTAGACGCCGAGAAATAGCCGCGAGTCAGCTTCAGTGCCTGCCCGAATGCGCCAGAATGCTGCCGCCTGAGGGTCGACCCCAGTCAGCGGTCGCGTCGGGTCGCAGCGTGGACTTTCGACTATCTATTTTTTTTCGCCGCGCGCGCGAAGATCAGATCTTTGCATGATCGTGCAGCAGTAAGAGACCGTCTCGGGCCAGCGGCTGGCGTAAAGAACCCCCGCAGCGCCTGCAGATCGAGGATGCCTCCCCGATCCCCGGAGCGGCCCCGGACTCGGAGGTGTTAATGCCAGTGGGGCCGTGTCAGCTTCGCTTTGCGTACTCGCCGAATTCGCCGAAGTCCACGGCCACGCACGGCTCCTCGCCGACAACCCACGCATCGTGACCCGGCGGGCACGCGAAAACGTCGCCTGGGCCGACTTCGACCTCACTCCCATCATCCATCCGAATTCCCATGCGGCCGGACATGACGTAGGCGAGATGC
>JBKOVW010000286.1:0-15480 GCA_046724095.1 Actinomycetota bacterium
AGACGGCTGTGAAAGAGCTTGCGCCCACGAGGGCGCAGCGACGGCAGGATGTGCTCGAGATCGGGTGCGGAGCTCGCGGCCGCGCCCAGGGTCGCCGGATCGAACATGCCGCGTCGAGCGGCAAGCAGCGCAAGACAGACGAGGCCGCTACCGATCTCGAACCGGCGCGAGCCGATGTCTTCGTGCGGAACGCGGTCACCCGCGAGGTGCAGGACCGGGCCGAGGAGAAGCGCCGTCAGCCTCGAGCCGCTGGCGGCACCGGCGGCGGCGCCCGTGGCGACATGGAGCGAGACGATCAGGTAGCCGGCAGACCTTCGATCGCGCGCAAGGCCCGCTCGATCTCGTCCTCGTCGAGAGCGACATCCTCGAGCTCGCCTTCCAGGTACTTGTCGTACGCCGTCATGTCGAAGTGGCCATGGCCGGAGAGGTTGAACAGGATCGTCCGCTCGACGCCTGCCTCGTCAGCCGCCTTCGCGGCTCCCAAAGCGCCGTGAATCGCATGAGCAGCCTCGGGGGCAGGCAGGATCCCCTCGCTGCCGGCGAACAGAACGGCCGACGCGAACACATCGCTCTGGACATAAGCCTCGGCGCGAATGAGCCCGTCGCGGACGAGCTGCGAGATCAGCGGCGCCACACCGTGATAGCGCAGGCCGCCCGCATGGATCGGCGCCGGCACGAAGTCGTGCCCGAGCGTGTGCATCGCGACCAGCGGCGTCAGCTGGCTCGTGTCGCCGAAGTCGTATGCGAACGGCCCGCGCGTCAACGTCGGGCACGCCGCCGGCTCGCATGCCAGCACGTCGATCTCGCGGCCGGCGATCTTCTCGCGAAGGAAGGGGAAGGCGAGCCCCGCGAAGTTCGACCCGCCGCCCACGCAGCCGATCACGACGTCGGGGAACGCACCGGCGGCGTCCATCTGCGCGAGCGCCTCCTGGCCGATCACCGTCTGGTGCAAGAGCACGTGATTGAGGACGCTCCCGAGTGAATACGCGGTGTCGTCACGCCCGGCAGCGTCCTCGACCGCCTCGGAGATCGCAATGCCCAGGCTCCCCGGCGTGTCCGGGTCGTCCGCGAGGATCGCTCGCCCCGCCGCGGTGTCCGGCGACGGGCTCGGCACGATCTCGGCGCCCCAGGCCTGAATCATCGAGCGCCGGTTCGGCTTCTGATCGTACGAGATCCTGACCATGTAGACCTTGCACTCGAGCCCGATCAGCTTGCACGCGAACGCGAGGGCACTCCCCCACTGCCCTGCACCGGTCTCGGTCGACAGCCGCTTCCGGCCTTCCTGCTTGTTGTAGTACGCCTGCGCAACAGCCGTGTTCGGCTTGTGGCTGCCCGGCGGACTGACGCCCTCGTACTTGTAGAAGATCGCCGAGCGTGTGCCGATCGCCTCCTCGAGCCGGTGCGCACGGTACAAAGGCGTCGGCCGCCAGAGACTGTAGAGCTCGAGCACTTCCTCAGGGATTGCCATCTCCGGCTCTTCGCTCACCTCCTGACCGATGAGCTCCATCGGGAACAGCGGCGCAAGATCGTCAGGCCCGATCGTCTGCCCGGTAGCCGGATGCAGCACCGGCAGCGGCGCGTTCGGCATGTCGGGGCGGATGTTGTACCAGCGGCGCGGGAGCTGGGACTCATCCAGCAAGAACTTCGTCCGAGACGCGGCTCCGACGGCAGCTCGCTGCACAGCCAGAGCATAGTATCCGGCCGCGTCAGCCGAACGTGAACGAGTAGGCCTCGACGCCGGGCTCGAGGAACGTGATCTCGAGCGTGCGGTCCGCGATCGAGCGAGGCTCTCGAACGAGCTGGTGGAGGCGCTGCTCGGTGACCGTGCCGCGACCGTCCTCGTCGACGTCGAGCCCGTGCGCGTCGCCCGGCGGCTCTCCGTCGACGCGTATGCGGAACGGCACCGACGCACCGCGTCGCGGTGGGCCCATCACGAGGTGGACGTCACGCGCGTGGAAGCGGAACGCGATTCGCCCTTCCGAGCCCTGCAGCACGCTCGCCCGGTGCTCGACGGCCCAGTCGCCGGAGAGAGTCCACTGATTGAGCCTCAATGCGCTCTCGGGGACGCCACGCGCAAAGTTGCGCGACTGCTCGGCGCCGAGGTACGTCTCCGGCGTCTCGAGGTTCGCCCAGTCGGCCTGCGCCTCGAAGCCGTTGCCGTTGACAGAGACGAGGCCGTCGCCGACGGCGCTCCGGCCGGACTCGCGCAGCAGCTCCTGGACGACGTGCTCGCACTCGTCGTAGCCGCCCTCGCCGAACTGGTGGTGCTGGATACGCCCTTCCGCGTCGGCGATGTACACGGCGGGCCAGTAGCGATTGGCGAAGGCGTCCCAAACCGCGTAGTCGCTGTCGAGCGCGACCGGGTACGCCAAGCGCATCTCTTCGACCGCCGCGCGGACGTTGTCGGCATCGCGCTCGAATGGAAACTCCGGAGTATGTACGCCGACGACGACCAGTCCCGCGTCGGCGTACTTCTCGAACCAGGCGCGCACGTAGCCGAGCGTGCGGAGCCAGTTGATGCACGTATAGGTCCAGAAGTCGACGAGCACGACCTTCCCGCGGAGATCGTCCGGGCTGAGCGGCTGCGAGTTGAGCCACCCCGTCGCGCCGTCGAAGCCAGGGAGCCGACCTTCAGACATGTACGAGGACGACCGTCGGCGTGCTCATCGCAGTGACCTGAACGCGGCTCGCACCTCGGTTGCGAAGAGCTCCGGCTCTTCCCACGCGGCGAAGTGGCCGCCCCGCTCGGCCTTGTTGAAGTAGGCGAGGGTGGGATAGCTCAGCTCGACCCAGCTGCGCGGCGCCTGGAAGATCTCGTCCGGGAACGTCGTGAAAGCGACCGGGATCGAGACCGACGGAGGAGCCTGGCCGGACGCTGCCGCTTGAGCCTGTGCGCGCCCGTTCTCCCAGTACGACCGGGCCGCCGAGGCGCCGGTGCCCGTCAGCCAGTACAGCGTGACGTTGTCGAGGATGTGGTCCCGCGTGAGATTCCCCGTCGGCTCCCCGTCGACGAAAGCATGCGCGATCTTGTAGTAGGCGTCGGTGTCGTGGTCGAGCATCCAGGCCGCCAGCGCGACCGGTGAATCCAGCAGCCCATAACCGATCGTCTGCGGGCGCGTCGCCTGCTCGAGGAAGTAACCGAACCCACTCGCCCGGAAGGTGTTGATCTGATCGAGCGCAGCGCGTTCCTCATCGGTGTTCCCCGGCATCGGGCCGCCGGACAGCGTCGTCACGAGCAGGTTCATGTGGATGCCGAGCAGACCGTCGGGTGCCTGGCGGCCCAGCTGGTCGGTGACCGAGGCCCCGACGTCGCCGCCCTGGGCGACGTAGCGCGTGTAGCCGAGGCGGTGCATCAGCTCCGCCCAGGCCTTCGCGATGCGGCCGACGTTCCAGCCGACCTCTGTCGGCTCGCCGGAGAAGCCGTAACCGGGCAGCGACGGGAGCACCAGATCGAAGGCGTCGTCAGCACTGCCGCCGTGCGCGGTCGGATCGGTGAGCGGCACGATGGACTCCAGCAGTTCGACCACCGAGCCGGGCCAGCCGTGCGTCATGACCAGAGGCAACGCGCCCTCGTGCCGCGACTTGACGTGGATGAAGTGGATGTCGACTCCGTCGATCTCCGTCGTGAACTGCGGCAGCGCGTTCAGCTTCGCTTCCGCCTTGCGCCAGTCGTAATCGTTCGTCCAGTAGCGGGCAAGCTCCTGGATCGTCGTCAGCTGCACGCCCTGTGACCGGTCGTCGACGAGCTCTTTGCTCGGCAGGCGCACCGCGGCGACGCGGCGGCGAAGCTCGTCCAACTTCTCCTGTGGAATGTCGATATTGAACGGCCGGATCGCCGTTGCGCCGGCTCTCTCTCCTGTCGTAGTGCTCACGTGCGCCTCCTAGGTTGCGACGCCATCAAGACTGAACTTCCGGCCCGCCCATTCGCGCCTGTCGAACACCCTGGCCTTAACCCCAGAGGATTCTCACGGGCATGCCGACGTCGGCGAAGTCGAGTGTCATCCAGGCGACGGCGACCGCTCGACGTGGATGAAGTGGATGTCGAGGCCGTCGATCTCCGTCATGAACTGCGGGACCGCGTTCATTCTCGTCTCGAACCTGCGGAAGTAGTACTCATCGGCCCAGTAGCGGACGAGGCGCCTGCATCGTCGCCAGCTGCACGCCCTGCGAAGTGTCCGTCACGGTCTGCGATCGGGCCACCTCGTTTGGGTGATGAGCCGCCGCAGATCGACCCGTGAAAGAGCCTCGTGTCGCTCGGGGTGCAGGAAATCACCCGATCTTTCCCCTCGTCCGGGCTTCCGTCCGCGTTTAGCACGCGAGTACGCTGCTGTCGGGACCAACGAACTGGGGGAAACGGAACTGGCGCAGGGAGGCCGCCGGTCACGCTCCTCGGACGTCAAACCGAGTGTGAGGCACTCGACCGGCTCTTGAGCAACGCGCTCGCCGGTCGAAGTCAAGTCGCCGTCCTGCGCGGAGAGGAGGGCGTGGGCAAGAGCGCGCTGCTGTCGTACCTCTCCGACAGGGCCGCCGACTGGCACGTCGCTACCGCCGTCGGAGTCGAGTCGGAAATGGAGCTCGCCTACAGCGGCCTGCATCAACTCTCGGGGCGCATGTTGGATCGTGTCGACGGCCTGCCGGCTCCGCAGCGCGACGCGCTCGCGACGGTTTTCGCCCGCCGCAACGGCGCTCCACCCGACCCGTTTCTGGTTGGGCTCGCGACGCTGACGCTGTTCGCGGACGTCGCCGAGGACCAACCACTCGTCTGCATCGTCGACGACGCCCACTGGCTCGACGGGGCATCGGCGCAGGTCCTCGGATTCGTGGCCCGGCGACTCTTCGCCGAGCGGGTTGCCGTGGTCTGTGCGGCGCGGACGGGCATCGGCGATCGCGTCCTCGCCGGCCTCCCTGACCTGACCGTTGCCAGGCTCGGCGAAAGCGACGCGCGCGCGCTGCTGCTCGACAACGTGCACGGCCCGCTCGACGCGGCGGTCTGCCGGCAGATCGTCACCGACAGCCACGGCAATCCGCTGGCGTTGCTGGAGCTGCCGCGCACGTGGAGCTCGGCAAAGCTCGCCGGCGGGTTCGGGCTGCCCGGCAGCCAGCCGGTCGCGGGTGAGATCGAACGGAGCTATGCCCGGCGCCTCTCACTTCTGCCGTCCGAGACGCAGCTGTTCGCGGTTGCCGCCGCAGCCGAGCCGCTGGGCGACCCGGCGTTGCTCAAGCGTGCCGTCGAGAGCATCGGCCTCGACATGGCGGCTGCCGACGCCGCGCTCGATGCGGGGCTCCTCGAGATCGGTGGGCGCGTCGAGTTCGCCCACCCACTCGCCCGCTCCGCCGCGTACCACTCCGCCGCGGCGGACGACCGGCATCGCGTGCACGCCGCGCTGGCCGACGCGACGGACGCCCGGACGGATCCGGATCGACGCGCCTGGCACCTCGCCCGAGCGACGCCGGGACCGGCCGACGAAATCGCCGCAGAGCTCGAGCGTTCGGCCGGCCGAGCGCAGGCTCGCGGCGGGCTCGGCGCCGCCGCCGCGTTCCTGCAGCGTTCCGTCGCACTGACGGTCGACCCCGCTCGCCGAGTCGAGCGCGCGCTCGCGGCGGCCGAGGCGAGCCTGCAGGCCGGGGCGTTCGATTCCGCTCTCGAGCTCGTGGCCACGGCGGAGGCCGGCCCGCTGGACGAGCTCCAGCGCGCGCGCGTCGCACTGCTGCGAGGTCACGTTGCCTACGTCACGGCCTATCGCAACGATGCCGCCCCGTTGCTCCTACGCGCGGCGAGGCAGCTCGAGCCGTGCGACCGCGAGCTCGCCCGAAGGGCCTACTTGACTGCGTGGGGCGCCGCCATCACGGCCGGGGATCTGGGGGGAGCCGACGTCCTGCTGGAAATCTGCCGCGCGATCCGCGCCCTCCCTCCGTCGCCGGCAGCTCCGCATCCGCTCGACCTGCTGCTCGACGGTCTCGCGCTTCTCACCACCGACGGACGCGCTGCCGCGACCCCCGTCCTGCAGCGGGCGGCGAAGGCAATCGCCGAGATGCCTGTCGAGGACGTACTGCGCTGGGGCCTGCAGGGCGGCGCCGCCAGCGCTGCCACGTGGGACTGCGACGGCTTGCACGCGATACTCGAACGGCAGGCCCAGATCGTTCGCGACGCGGGCGCGCTCGCTGAGCTGCCTATCCACCTCGGGGCGTTGGCGATCGCCGAAGCGTGGCGCGGAGACCTGGCAGGCGCCGGTGCGCTCGTCGCCGAGAGCGAGAGTGTGGCCGCCGCGACGGGAAGCGGGATGCCGCCCCTCGCGGCGTTGTGGCTTCGCGCACTGCAAGGCAAGGAGGCCGAGGGGTCGGCGTTGATCGAAGCGATCGAGCATGCCGACAGCACCGGGCAAGGCGAGTCGGCGAAGTGGGCGAAGTGGCCCGCCACGGTTCTCTACAACGGGCTCGGCCGCTACGACGAGGCTCTTTCCGCAGCCTGCGAGGTGAGCACGAACGCCATCGATCCGTGGCAGTCCATGTGGGTGCTTCCCGAGCTTGTCGAGGCGGCCGCGCGCGTCGGGGAGAGCGACCTCGCACGCGATGCGCTCGAACGGTTGGCCGAGACCACGCAGCCGTCGCGCACCGATTGGGCGCTCGGCGTCGAGACCCGCTGCCGTGCGCTACTGAGCGACGGTGCACCCGCCGCGGATCTGTATCGCGCGGCGATCGATCGCCTGAGCCGCACTCCGCTTCGTCCCGAGCTCGCGCGGGCGCATCTGCTCTACGGTGAATGGCTGCGGCGAGAACGCCGGCGCCTCGACGCCCGCGAACAGCTTCGCATCGCGCACGAGCTGCTCGAGGCGATCGGCATGGAGGCCTTCGCCGAACGGGCGCGCCGTGAGCTGGTCGCCACCGGCTTGAAGGTCCGCCGACGCGGCGACGAAAACCGCGATCAGCTGACGCCCCAGGAGGAGCAGATCGCCCGGCTCGCCCGCGACGGCCTCTCGAACCCCGAGATCGGCGCCCGGCTCTTCCTGAGCCCGCGCACCGTCGAGTGGCACCTGCGCAAGGTGTTCACGAAGCTCGACATCAGCTCTCGCAGAGAATTGCGCACCGCTCTCGCGATCAGTGCGTAAGACCGGGGATCTCCCCTGGTGCGACAGCAGACCGTTGGTGCGAAACTCGACCGAGACGTCGTACCGAAGGAGGAGAGCGTATGGCAGTGCCATGTTGTTCTTGCGCGTGGCGATCCGCGCGGCGCTCGCGTATTCGATCGGCGCGCCGGCTTCCGTTCCGACCAGGTCACATCCGCTCTCTCGTCGTCGCGGCCGCGTGATGGTGCTCGGATGAGCACCCCCGAACGCGAGACGGACAAGGCTGTGCCCCCGGCGCCGATGCCGCGGGACAAAGGCCGCTGGCGCGTGGCACCCGCGCCGGACGGGCGCGGAATGCCCGAGGAGCACAAGCCGACGCCGCCGCACCGGATGCGCGCGTTCTGGATCCTGGCCCTGCTGTTGCTGGCGATCAACTGGTCGGCGCTGCTGATGACGCAGTCCTCGGGGCAGCCACGCGCGAAGGTGCCGTTCAGCCCGTACTTCCTCAAGCAGGTTGACGCCGGTCAGGTCAAGTCGATCTCTTCGAAGGGCAACACGATCAAGGGGACGTTCGCGCGGAAGACGCGCTACCCGCCCCAGAGCGATGCGACGCCGACCACGCTCTTCTCGACCGAGGTCCCCACGTTCTGGGACAACGCGGCGCTGACTGCGCAGCTGCAGGCGAAGGGCGTCGAGGTCAACGCGAAGAACCCGAATCCCGGAACCTCCGTGCTGAGCGAGCTCCTGCTCGGGTTCGGTCCCACACTGCTCTTCATCGGCTTGATCTGGTTCTTCGCCCGCCGCGCTCAGTCCGGCGGCGGGCTCGGCGGGCTCGGCAATTTCGGACGCTCGCAGGCACGGCGCGTCGACCCGACGACGATCCGGGTGACCTTCGACGACGTCGCCGGGATCGACGAAGCGAAGGCGGAGCTGACGGAGATCGTGGACTTCCTGAAGACCCCGGGCCGGTACGTGCGCCTGGGCGGCCGCATTCCGCACGGCGTGCTCCTGTTCGGGGCGCCGGGCACCGGCAAGACGCTCGTCGCACGCGCGGTGGCAGGCGAGGCGAAGGCGGCGTTCTTCTCGATCGCAGCTTCGGAGTTCATCGAGGCGATCGTCGGTGTGGGCGCCTCGCGCGTGCGCGACCTGTTCGCCAAGGCGAAGGAAGCCGCGCCGTCGATCATCTTCATCGACGAGCTCGACGCAGTCGGCCGGTCGCGGCAGGGGGCGGCGGGCATCACCGGGGCGAATGACGAGCGCGAGCAGACGCTCGACCAGATCCTGACGGAGATGGACGGCTTCGAATCGACGCAGGCAGTGGTCGTCATCGGCGCGACGAACCGCCCGGAGGTCCTCGATCCCGCGCTGTTGCGTCCCGGGCGATTCGACCGGCGCGTCGCGGTGCAGCCGCCCGACAAAGACGGCCGGCTGAAGATCCTGCAGGTGCACACGCGCTCGATGCCGCTGGCCGCCGACGTCGACCTCGAAGCTTTGGCGGCAACGACGCCCGGGATGGTAGGTGCCGATCTGGCGAACCTCGCGAACGAAGCAGCGCTGCTCGCGGCCCGCCGAAACCACGACAAGGTCGAGATGGCGGATTTCACCGACTCATTGGAGAAGATCCTCCTCGGCGCGCCGCGCGGGATCCTCCTCAGTCGCGAGGACCGGGAGCGAACGGCCTACCACGAGTCGGGCCACGCGCTGGTCGGAATGCTCACGCCGGAAGCGGACCCGGTGCGCAAGGTGTCGATCATCCCTCGAGGGCAGGCGCTCGGGGTCACGCTCTCGACCCCCGACTCCGATCGGGTGTCCTATTCGCGCGAGGAGCTCGAAGCCAAGATCAAGGTCTCGCTCGGCGGACGCGTGGCCGAGGAAGTCGTGTACGGAAAGATCACCACCGGTGCCGAGTCGGACCTCCAGCAGCTCAGCCAGATCGCCCGGCAGATGGTCGGTCGCTGGGGGATGAGCGAGAAGCTCGGGCCCATCACGCTTATTTCCGCCGACGGGCAGGGGCCGTTGCTCCCCGGCGCGAGCGAGACCTCGTCCCAAACGCAGTGGCTGATCGACGAGGAGGTGCACCGGATCGTCGACGAGGCCCACGGCGAGGTCACGCAGCTGTTGTCAGAGCACCGTGAACAGCTAGACGACCTCACCCACGCTCTCCTCGAGGCCGAGACGCTCGACGCACCCGATGCGTACGCGGCCGCAGGCGTGCCGATGCGCACGGCCGAGCTCGTGTCGGTCACCTAGCAAGTTTGACGCGCGCGCGCGATTACCAGAAGCGTCAAGTGCGTACGTCAAACCGCCGATAGTCGAGAGCGGCTCGGCAGAATACACTCGAGCTTCCCCCATGGTTCATCCAGCTCTCACTCTCACGATGCTTGCCGTCGGCACACCGCTGTGCCTCGTGCGCGTGTGGTGGATCTGGTGGCAGAACGATTGCGGCGGCTGCGGCCTGCAGCGGAGCTCGTGCTCCTGCGGCCCCGGCGACCACACGATGCGCCCGCGGCGGTAGCCCGGCCTTCGCCGGACCACCGCACGCGGACGGTTCGAGTTATTCCTCGGCCTGACCCGAAGCCGCGCGGTCTTTGATCTCTTCGACGACCGCGGGATCGGCGAGGGTCGTGGTATCCCCGAGCGGCCGCTTCTCTGCGACGTCCTGCAGCAGGCGACGCATGATCTTGCCGCTTCGGGTCTTGGGGAGTTCGGGAGTGAAGACGATGTTCGCCGGCTTCGCGATCGGCCCGATCTTCTTGCCGACGTGCTCGCGGAGCTCCTCGAGCTTCTCCACCGACCCTTCTTTCCCGCCCTTCAGGCTGACGTACGCCACGATCGCCTGACCGGTCCGTTCGTCCTTGCGGCCGCACACAGCGGCCTCCGCGACCTCGAGATGGTCGACGAGGGCGCTCTCGACCTCGATCGTCGAGATTCGGTGCCCGGAGACGTTCATCACGTCGTCGACGCGACCGAGCAGCCAGAAGTCGCCGTCCTCGTCGATGCGGGCGCCGTCGCCGGCGAAGTAGACGTCCTCGTACTTCGACCAGTACGTCTCCCGGTAGCGCTCGTCGTCGCCGTAGATCCCGCGCAGCATCGCGGGCCATGGACGCCGAAGGACGAGATAGCCGCCGGCCCCGGGTCCCACTTCCTTGCCCTGGTCGTCGACGACTGCTGCCTCGACACCGGGGAACGGCTTCGTCGCGGAGCCCGGCTTCAGGGTCGTCAACCCCGGCAGCGGCGTGATCAGGATCATCCCCGTCTCCGTCTGCCACCAGGTGTCGACGACCGGCGTGCGGTCGCCGCCGATGTGCTCGCGGTACCACACCCACGCCTCGGGATTGATCGGCTCCCCCACGGTGCCCAGCAAGCGCAGGGACGAGAGGTCGTGCTTGTGCGCGTGCTCCGGCCCCCACTTCATGTGCGAGCGGATCGCCGTCGGCGCGGTGTAGAGGATGTCGACCTTGTAGCGCTCGATGATCGACCACCAGCGCTCCGGGTCCGGATAGTTCGGGACGCCTTCGTACATGACGCCGGTCGTCCCGTTGCACAACGGCCCGTAGACGATGTAGCTGTGGCCCGTCACCCACCCGACATCGGCCGCACACCAGTAGATCGAGTCCGGCTTGACGTCGAAGATGTAGTGGTGCGTCGTCGCCACGCCGACCAGGTAGCCGGCCGTCGTGTGCACGATCCCCTTCGGCTTCGCCGTCGTGCCTGACGTGTACAGCAGATAGAGCAGGTCCTCCGGGTCCATCGGCTCGCACGGACACGACTCCGGGTCGTCCGTCTCCCCTGCCACCAGCTCGTCCCACCACTGGTCACGGCCTTCCTGCATCGGGACGTCGCCGCCCGTGCGTCGTAGCACGACCGCCTGCTTCACGCTCGGCGAGGAAGCCAGTGCCTCGTCTGCGTTTCGCTTCAGCGCCACCGGCTTGCCGGCGCGCCAGCCCTCGTCCTGCGTGATCAGCAGCTCGCAGCCCATGTCGTTCATGCGGCCCGCGAGCGACTCCGCGCTGAACCCGCCGAACACGACCGTGTGCGGCGCACCGAGGCGAGTGCAGGCGAGCATCGCGATCGGCAGCGCCGGCACCATGCCCATGTAGATGGCTACCGGCGTGCCTTTCTGGACGCCGAGCTTCTTCAGCCCGTTCGCAAACCTCACGACCTCGCGCTGCAGGTCGGCGAACGTGATCGTGCGCCGCTCGCCCTCCGGCTCGCCTTCCCAGTAGTACGCGATCTTGTCGCCGTTCCCGGCGGCGACGTGACGGTCGACACAGTTGAAGCAGACGTTGAGCTTGCCGCCGAGGTACCACTTCGCATACGGCGGCTCCCACTCGTACAGCTTCGTGAACGGCTCGAACCAGCTGATCCGGTTCCGGCCCTCCGATTCCCAGAGCTCCTCCCACCCGCGCTCGTAGATCTCCGGCTGCGCGTTCGCCTGGCGGGCGAACTCGGGATCGGGTGCGTAGCGCCGCTCCTCGAGCAGCAGCGTGTCGATCGTCCGCGCTTCAACTGCATTGCCCATCGCGGCGCTACCCTTCCGCGCGTCGCGGCACCGGCGAGTCGGCCCGTGCCGCAACCGGCAGCTCGGCCCACATCGGCCGCCCGACGGGCAGCACCGCACGTGGGGACATTCCGTTGACGACTCCGGCCGCGGACGTGTACCACGCCACCGCCGCCGTGACGATGCCGGCCCAGCCGCCTGCGTGCAGCCAGTACGGGCTGTAGCCGTGGGCGATGCGGAAGAAGCCGATCGCGAGCAGGATCTCGGTGATCTCAAGCGTCAGGAAGACGCCCGTCACCGCCCAGCTCACGCGGGTCGACCACATCAGCATGTAAGTGTTGAAGATCGCGAACGCGATCAGGAACCACGCAAGCGCGTTGTCGACGTCAGGGCCTTTCAGCAGCGCGGCGAAGCCGTGGGATGTCGTCGCGAAAAAGACGAACGCCCCAAGTGCGAGCCAGAAGCCGCCGTACGTCGAGAACGCCGTCGCACCGAAGACATTGCGATTCCTGAACTCCCACATGCCGGCGAGTAGCTGGACGAGCCCGCCGTAGAAGATGGCGAGGCCGATCCAGATCCCGTCCGGAATGAACGACGCGTTGTGGCCGCTCAGGACGAACGTCGTCAGTGCGAACGCTGCGAGGCCGAGAGGCGCGGGATCCGCCACCGGCCAAAATCCCGGCAGCTCCCCCTCGGTCGTAACAGCCATGAGAGCGACCTCCTTTGGTGTTACTCCTAGCCGTCGCACCTCGAGGCAGGTGCGTTTGACGTTCGGATTCCCGGAGACGGCCAAGCCAAACGCGCGAGCGGTTCCTGCCCCTAGAGTGAAGCCGTGGCTCGGCTCTACGCTTCGACCGGGGACGCCGTTGCCCGCCTGGACGAGAGCAACGGCGCGTGGACGGCTGCGATTTCGCTGCAGGGCAGCACAGCGCAGTGCCTCGCGGTCGATCCACGCGAAGGCGACGTCGTGTACGCCGGTCTTCGCGACGGCGGCGTCCGGCGGACGAGCGACGGCGGCCGCACCTGGGTGGACTGCGGGCTACCGGCGCCGGCCGTCTTCTCCGTCGCGGTGAGCCCTGCCGACGGCGCCGTCTACGCGGGTACCGAGCCGAGCGCACTCTTTCGCAGCGATGACGGCGGCACGACGTGGCGCGAGCTGACTGCGCTGCTCGAGCTGCCTTCGCGGCCCACCTGGCGGTTTCCACCACGCCCGTGGACCTCACACGTGCGCTGGATCGCGCCAAGCCCCGACGACCCCGATCTGCTGCTCGTCGGCATCGAGCTCGGCGGCCTCATGCGCTCGAGCGACGGCGGCGGCTCGTGGCAGGACCATCGCCCCGGCGCGCAACGCGACGTTCATTCGCTCGCCTGGCATCCGCGGGTCGAAGGCCGCGCCTACGAGGCCGGCGGTGGCGGTTCGGCCTGGAGCGATGACGGAGGTGACACGTGGACGCCGGCCGACACGGGCCGAGACCGCAACTACACGTGGGCCGTCGCCGTCGAGCCCGACGACCCAGACGCGTGGTACGTCTCCGCCAGCACTGGGCCGTTCGCGGCGCACGGCGGAGGAGATCCCGAAGCGCTCATCTATGCATGGCGCGACTCGGAATGGCGAGCGCTCGCCGGCGGCCTGCCGAGCCCGCTGCCGGCCATGCCGTACGCGCTTCTCGCCACAAGAGGCCGCCTCTTCGCCGGCCTCGCCGACGGGCAGCTCTGGGAGAGCCCTGACCGCGGCGAGACCTGGCACGCCTGCGCCCTCGAGGGTGAGCCGCTGACCCGGCTCAACGCGCTCGGCTACGTCGCGTGAGCCGGCAGTAGGATCGCCTCGTACCCAACCGGAAGGAGGACCCATGCCGGCGAAGCCGATTCCCGAGGGGTACCACACTGTCTCGCCTTCGCTGACCATCGATGGCGCAACGGAGGCCATCGAGTTCTACAGGCGTGCGTTCGGTGCGACCGAGCGGTCGCGAACGCCGATGCCCGACGGCAAGATCGCGCACGCAGAGCTCCAGATCGGCGACTCCGTGATCATGCTCAACGATCCGTTCCCGCAGTCGGCAGTGAAATCGCCGAAGCAGCTCGGCGGGACCACGTCGAGCGTCGTCCTGTACGTCGAGGACGTCGACTCCGTCGTTCAGGACGCGATCGATGCGGGCGCAACGGTGACGATGCCCGTCGAGGATCAGTTCTGGGGTGACCGCTTCGGCACCGTCAGCGACCCGTTCGGGCATCACTGGGGGATCGCGACGCACAAGGAAGACCTCACACCGGAGGAAATCGCCGAACGCGGCCGCGAGTTCATGGCAAGCATGAGCTGATGCCTTTGGGGCCGCCGGGTCACACCGGCGGCCCTTTCATTCGCCTGCGTGCCGGCTCCGTGGATATCGGGGCAGCCCGTCGTCAGGGATCGGTTCCCAAGGCGCGGCGAAAGCCACGAACTGCCGTACCGACGGCCGAATGCCGGGATCGTCGTAGAAGGTGCCAAGACGGATGCCGACCGATTCCGGGTGATTCGGGTTCAGGCCGAACATCGCGGATCCGCATTCGCTGCAGAACCACTTCTCACCACCACCGTCGGGCGGCTTCCAGCCGCGGAGCTTCTCCGCCCCGGAGGTGATCCGAAACGCACCCGGAGCGGGATGCGCTTGCGCCGAAGCCGCCGCTCCGGTCCGGCGCTGACAGCGCCTGCAGTGGCAGTAGCTCGCGCGCACGAGGGGCTCGGTCACCTCGTATCTGACTGCGCCACAGTTGCATCCACCCGTTAATGGGAGCTTCGTCGTCACGCGGCATGCCCCGCGTTGTGCAGGTAGCGGTCGATGAGCGCATGCGAGAGCTTCCGTTGCCGCTGGCCGAGCTCCAGTCGGTTCGACTCCAGCTCGTCGCGACCGGCGGCTCGCTCACGCAATGCCTGCCGTTCTGCGACGAGGATGCGAAGCTCTTTCTGAAGGCCCTCGACGCTAGCCATACGCGTACGGGTGGGTGAAGGCGTCCATCGCGTTGCTGGCCGCGATCTCGATGCGGAAGGTCGCGCCTGTCGTGACGTCGCACACGGACACCTCCACCCTGTCGTCGTCGGGGTGCCAGAGCAGCACGATCTCGTCGGTGCCGCTCGCACGTCGCGCCAGCTCGCGAGCGGTCCGGCTGTTATCGAAGTTCATCTCACTGTACCTCCGGCTAATTCGTGTCTCCTCGGTGAAGACACCGACGGGCGGCGTCTATTCCGACCGGCGAAGCCCGCTTTATGCTCGTCCGGATGCGCGCCCTCGACCCTGCTCGGGTCGGCGACCACCTGGATCGGCTTTACCGAGCCGCCTGGGCGCTATGCGGTTCGAGGGAGGACGCCGAAGACCTCGTACAGGAGACGTACGCTCGTGTGCTCGCGCGTCCGCGCCTGCTCCGCAAGGAAGACGACCTGGGTTATCTCCTCCGAGCGCTGCGCAACACGTTCCTGAACCAGAAGCGGACCGAGAGCCGCCGGCTGCGTACGGCTCCGCTACCCGCAGAGCTCGACGTCGTTCCGGACCCTCAGGCGCGCGAGCCGCACGCGGCACTCGAGGCGGCCGAGCTGTACGCCGCCATCGCTTCGCTGCCGGACGACTTCCGTGACGTCCTCGTGGCCGTCGACGTCACGGGCCTGACGTACGAGGAAGCCGCACGCGCCCTGCGGATCCGTCCGGGGACGGTCATGAGCCGCCTGTACCGCGCCCGCCAACAGGTGGTGCGCCTGATCGACCCGCCGCAGCAATGAGTCAGCGGTCTGTGCTGACGGTTCCGACGAGCACCTTCTCGCCCGACGACGCCTGATCGCCGTCGGCGCGCTCGCGCGTGACCGTCAGGGTCTTGAAGAGCTTCGGCGAGACACCTGCCCACAGCGTGACGTTCGTCCCCTCGTTGAACGTCCCTACGGGCACCAGT